>DNOQ01000122.1 GCA_003501665.1 Bacteroidales bacterium
TTTGCTCCCGCAACCATGGAGCCTGAGAGGAGAGAATCTGATACATCAGGATTGTATAAATATGCAATTGACCAGCTGTATGATCTGGCAGGGTATGCCGAAATGCATAATACTTCAGTTATTTTAAAACCGCTGAGAAGAAAAGAGACAAACTGGATTAACACTGTTTCAGGAGCTTCGGAGATTTGCCGGCTTGTTAACAGGAAAGGATTGAGATGTATGGGCGATTTCTGGCATATGACTGGTGAAAATATTTCAGACCTGGATGATATAGTTTCCGGTGGAGAATATTTATGCCATTTTCATATTGCCAGCCGTAAAACCCGGTGCCTGCCCGGATCGGATGGCCCGGCTGATAATTATATAAATGGATTTACCGGTCTTAAAAAAATAAAATACCGGGGCTTCATAAGCTACGATTGCAATATTAATGGAAATAAATCCTTGATTGTCCCTGAATCAGTTAATCTGCTACTTCAGCAATGGCAATCTTGCTAAATAGTGAATTCTGCTTAACCTGTTAAACGTAAATTCCAATCATTTAGGGAAAATCAGGCTTGTATACAGTGATCAGGTCTGAAAATTTTCTCATATTTGTTATTTAATATGATTTATGATTTTAATAATTCTATTAAACCCTTAAAATCTATTTTATGAAAGAATCAAGAACTTTTTTCCGGTTATTCTTACCGGACGCAGGATGCCGGGTAAAACTACTGAAAACAATCAAACTGGTATTTGTCCTGTTACTGGTTGGTGTTATGAATGTTTTCGGGGGTAGTTTTTCAGCTGAAGAGGTAAACCTTAATTTCCCCCCGGAAGGTGAACTGCAGCAAAACCAGGTAAGCGGAACAATAACTGATGCCCAGGGTAATCCGCTTCCGGGTGTTACTGTTCTGATCAAAGGGACTACAATCGGTACACTTACAAATAATGAAGGTAAATATACTTTAGGTAATGTTCCGCCAAATTCAGTTCTGGTCTTCTCATTTGTAGGATCAGCAACCCAGGAAATCCCGGTCGAAAACAGGAGAACCATAAATGTGACGATGCAGGAAGAGACTTTCGGACTGGAGGAGGTTGTTGTTATCGGTTACGGATCACAGAGGAAAGTTGACCTTACAGGATCAGTTGAGACCATAAAATCGGCCGATATTGTCAGGCAACCGGTAGCCCAGGTCTCTCAGGCGCTTGTAGGTCTCACCCCCGGTCTAACGGCAATACAGTCAAGCGGACAACCGGGAAACGACTATTCGACCCTTCGAATAAGGGGTATAGGCTCAATTGGCGCGTCAAACGATCCTCTTATACTTATTGATGGCGTTGCAGGAGATTTAAATGACCTCAATCCCAATGATATCGACAATATTTCGGTTCTCAAGGACGCCGCAGCTGCAGCCATCTATGGTTCCCGGGCATCCAACGGCGTCATACTTGTCACAACAAAGAGGGCAAAATCAGGTCAGCTCATTCTGAAATATTCAAACTATATCGGCTGGCAAAAGCCAACTGAACTTCCTGAATTCCTGGGAGCTCTCGACTTCCTTAAATACTCGGGAGAGTCGCAGGCAGTAATTGATAATTATGCGGCAAAAATGAAAACCGATCCTGACCTTTATCCCGACACCGACTGGGTCGGAATGCAGTTCAGCGAAAATGGTTTTCAGCAATATCACGATATGACTGCCAGTGTTGGGACTGATAAGATCAGGACAATGGCATCCGTTTCAGTCCTGGACCAGGGAGGTAATATAGTTAATTATAACTTCAACAGATATAATGGCAGGTTTAATACCGACCTGATAATCTCTGATAAAATAGATGTGAATTTTGATATAAGTTTTAACAGATCCAAAAGAGTATCTCCTGCCACAAGCCTTACTTATATTGTCCAGGACGATTACCGCATTCCTCCCATTTACCATGCTATCCATTCAGACGGATCGTGGGGTGACGGCTGGCAGGGACAGAATCCGATTGCTGCAGCAAGGGCAGGCGGATTAACCACAAATCTTTGGAATTATTTCCGTGGTGTTCTCAAAATAAATTACAAGCCAGTTAAAGATATGACTCTCTCAATGATGTATTCCCCCGAGTATGATGATGCCTACACAAGCGCTTTTACAAAACAGTACAAAACAATAATCGACTGGACAAGTAAAACCACCAGGTTTTATCCCAGCCGGAATGGTTTGTCCCAAAGTAACTCAAAGGCCTTCACCAATAACTTCAACGCTCTTGCCACATATAACAAAATACTGAACGATCACAGCTTCACAACCCTTCTCGGTTATGAATTCATTAAATATGAATGGGCAAATTTTGCCGCTTCCCGGCAGGACTATATCCTCGATAACTTTGAGGTGTTGAATGCCGGTTCTGCTGAAAGCGATGGTAACAGCGGCTCGGCAACACATTCCGGACTGGTTTCATATTTCGGCCGCGTAAACTATGCTTTCAGGGATAAGTATCTCTTTGAAGCCAATCTGAGAAGGGATGCCTCTTCCCGCTTCCAGGAAGAGAACCGTGTATCCTATTTCCCTTCATTTGCTGCCGGCTGGAGAATTAACAGGGAATCATTTATGCAAAATCTGGACATCCTGTCCGATCTTAAAATCCGCTTTTCCTGGGGTCGTCTCGGCAACCAGCAGATAGGAAGCGACTTCCCTTATGCATCTTCAATAGTTCTCGGATCAAGCAATTTCGTATTCAATAATGCAATTATAACAGGAGCAACACAGAATGTACTGGCAAACAGCCTGATCCAATGGGAAACTACAGAAACCACAAACATTGGCCTGGATGCAGGATTCCTGAAACAAAAACTAACATTCACAGCCGATTATTATGTCAGAAAAACCTATGATATTTTGCTGAGCCTGCCAATACCATATATCATAGGTCTTTCACCTTCAATGCAGAATGCAGGTAATGTTGAAAATAAAGGTTTTGACTTTACTGTCGGATGGACGGAATCCAGGGGAGATTTTTCTTATTATGCAAGATTTAACTTCTCTGATGTTAAAAATAAGGTTACTAACCTGTCAGGCGTGGGGCCCATCATTTCCGGAATTTCTATAACTGATGTCGGTTATCCGATCGGTTCCATATACGGATTTGAATCAGCAGGAATCTTCCAGAACCAGGAAGAAATAAATACATCACCCACTCAGTTCGGAACTTTGGTCCCGGGTAATATAAAATATAAAGATCAGTTGACCGTCGATACAAACGGTGATGGTATTCCCGATAAAGCGGATGGAAAAATAAATCCTGATGACCGTGTAATCATAGGAAATCCTTTCCCGAGGATGTCATTCGGACTGAACCTCGGTGCAGAATATAAAGGATTCGATTTTTCAGCCAGCCTTCAGGGAGTTGGCAAAAGAGATATATTACTGCAGTCTGATATGGTTTGGCCTTTGTGGAATGCAGGGAAAATTCAGAAATGGCATATCAAGGAGTTCTGGTCACCTGAAAATAAGAATGCAAAATATCCAATTATCAAAGCTACAAGTTCAGGCAGCAACGATGCCCAGATGTCAAGCACATGGGTATTCAATGCCGCATATTTGCGCCTGAGGAATATCACGCTGGGATATACCATTCCGGAAAAATGGTTAACAGATTTCTTTGTTAAAGGTATCAGGATCTATTGTTCAGGATTAAACCTGCTCACATTTGATAAGCTACCGACAGGAGTTGATCCACTTGTTCCTAACGGTTCGTCGGGAGGTATATTCCCGGTCACCTCAAATTTCTCGATAGGTATCGATGTCAACTTTAAATAATAACGATATAAATATGACGAATTATGAAAACTCATAATAAATATTTCATCCTACTTTGTGTACTTCTTTCGTTTACAGCATGTGATAAGAAGATACTTGATCTTGAATCATTGACCGAACCGGTTGATGCCACTTTTTTCTCCAATGAGAAAGAACTGGAATTAGCCTTAACAGGAACTTATAATTCTCTTCTCAGGCTTGATTACGGAGCTGCATACCAGATCGGACTCGACAATGGTTGTACCGATATAGGGATAACCCGGGGCTGTGCCACGGACAATATTGGTGCAGGCACACATAGTCCCACAACAGCTGTTTTTGAAAGCCTTTATTCTTACTATTACAGAGGCATCGGCAGGGCAAATAACCTGTTGCAGAATATGGTACGGGCAAAAGATGTTGTAACTGAGGCAAGATACAATCAGATTGAGGCGCAGGCACTGGTGCTGAGAGCTTATTTCTATCATTATCTCACTGAGTTTTTCGGCGATGTGCCTTATATTGATAAAGTGGTTACAAAGCCTGAGGATGGTCTGATCGCCAGGACACCAAAAGCCACCATTGCCCAGAACCTGCTTGCCGACCTGCAGAAAGCAGCAGATAATCTGCCCCTAACATGGCCTGAAAAAGGAAGGATCACAAAAGGCGTTGCACTGGCTCTTAGAGCAAGAATTGCACTTTATAATAAAATGTATACCGAAGCGGCTGCATCGGCACAGGCGGTAATGAATATCGAACAATCTGCAGGCTACAGCCTTTATCCTAACTATGAAAAGCTCTTCCAGCGAGCCGGTGAAGGTTGTGCTGAAATAATGTTCGTTATGCCATTTAAGGATGGATTCCAGACTTCATCCTGCTTCCCCCTGGGATCAAGAAATGCCGGTTCATATACCACAATAGCACCCACACAATCAATGGTCGATTCATACGAGGCTTCCGACGGCCTGCCGATAGATGAATCATCTGTATATAATCCTTCAAAACCGTTCGATAACAGGGATCCCAGGTTAAAAGCTTCAATAGTTACCCCCCAGAGCGTATGGGCGGGATTTATTTTTGAGAGCCACCCTGACAGCCTTAACTACAGGTTCGTCGACGGCAAACTGGCCGGATCGAACAGAGACAGCAGAAAAGTAGCCTGGCCGGCAGCATTCTGTGGCTATAACTGGAAAAAATATAATGATGAAGAGTCACAGAAAATCAAACAGATGTATTCCGAAATCGATTTTGCACTGTTAAGATATGCAGAAGTACTGCTGACTTATGCAGAAGCAAAAATTGAATCAAACTCTATCGACGCATCTGTTTTAACGGCTATCAACCGTGTAAGATCCCGTGCATACGGTGTAAACATAGCCGATGTTGATAACTATCCGGAAATAACCACCACCGATCAGACCGAACTCAGAAAAATAATCCGAAGAGAACGTAAAGCTGAACTGGCAAATGAAGGTTTTCGTCTGTTCGATATAAGACGCTGGAGAGTTGCAGAAAAAGTAATGCCGGTTAAAGTATATGGCAGAATCCTCAATGAAAAAACAGCAACACT
>DNOQ01000246.1:0-6630 GCA_003501665.1 Bacteroidales bacterium
ACCAGGATTAGAAGAAAATGGACTTGATGAGAAAATTACTGCACACCGAGATAATTTTAAAACTCGCCCAACAGCTAACACGGATGGTATAGGTAATTGCCTTCAGCAGCCCGGACAGCTTATTAATCAGCTCAATAAGTCTATGCAATCAGGTTTAATTCAACTTATTAAACTTTTGGTACCATGACAAATCCTGCTGCCGTGACAATGTCAATAGGGCTGCTGGCCAACGCGCTGTTGTCATGGTTTTTGCATCGCCATCTGGACAATTTTATCGTGACTTGACAACTTCGTGCCGTTTATCGGGACTCAGCCATCTGGACAACTTTATCGTGACACAAAAATCCTGCCCACTTACCGGGACTTTGCAAAAACACATGCCAACCCCGACACAGACGGCAACTTCCCATACCACCGGGCCGTTAGCTGTAAGGGTTTGTTGCAGAGACAATTATCAAGCATTAAAAATACGTTAGAACAGCGGAACCAATCGTGACCATTCCATTCTTAACCAGGACTTATTCCATCACACAAGCAAGAGTTTGACAGCCCGTCCCTGCAATCGTCACTCGGCTGTCAAACACATGCTTTTTCCCCTGGCACAACACAGATTCATTAAATCAAAAGATATTCCTGCTTTCTATCATGACTTTGCCATCCCGCCGTCGTCCAGTCAACTTGAATTATAAGTTAAATTTATTCTATCTAACATGCCTTGTCCATCGCGCCTTCACTTATCTCAAAAGAAATCTAAGCTATCTTCCCGCTTGTATTAATTCAACTTCTTCTCGCCAATTGCGACATAATTGTTAATAACTTGTTTAAAAGTGAACTGGTTTTTGATGTCACAAAATAGCCAATTCCGACATGAAGTTATGGATTGAATCTGAATTTCTTAATTGTTCAGCCGCTGATAAATCAAATCCGGCGGACTGAATTTACGTTTTCGGGGACGCTGTTAAATCTGTTAACAGCGGTTTATCAGGATAAAAAACTTTAAACTAACCTTAAAATGAAAAGAGTATTCCTGTTGCCGGTAATGCTCATCCTTGCTTTTTCAATTCTCTCCGGCCAGACATTTAGAATCTCCGGACGTATTCTGGAAGATAAAGAAGGTAAACCTGTCTCCGCGGCCACACTCTTACTCAGACCTGACGGAAAACAAACAGTCTCTGATAATCTTGGCAATTATTCATTTACGCTGAGTGCGGGAAGTAAAGAAATCACCACCCGGCACCTGGGGTATAAATCCGTAACCCTGAAATTCATTTTAAGATCAGATACGGTTATCAATATTCATCTCCAGGTATCTCCGTTCGAGCTTATGGAGGTTCAGGTAATCGGCGAATTCACAAAAAGTGTTGAGATTACTCCCCGGGGTAGCTTTTTAGTGACACCTGCTGCTATACGTGAAACTCCTAAGCTCTTCAGCGAACCTGATCTTCTTAAATCCCTCCAGATGCTGCCCGGAGTTTCCTTCGGCAAAGAAGGGACATCAGACATCTATGTAAGAGGAGGGGGAGCAGGGCAAAACATAATTATAGCCGACGGTTGTTATTTCTTTCTCCCCGGCCACCTCCTTGGAATCGTCTCTCCGCTTGACCTCGATTTCCTTGAAAGCGCCGAGCTTTACAAAGATTATATACCTTCAGTTATAGGTGGCGGAGCATCCTCTATTATAAACCTCGATTTCCGAAAGCCCCATTCCGATTCACTCAGGGCTCAACTAAGACTGGGGCTTCTCTCTTCGGGAGTGACCGTCGAAGTTCCCTTTAAAAGAATAAACCTTGACCTTACTGCCGGGCTAAAACGGGGGAATTATTCCCTTTATGCTCCGCTTCTTAAAAGAATTGTCCGGGATGATGTAGGCAGTTTCTTGCCACCGGATAAATATTCTTTTTATGACTCTTTTGTTAAACTTTCTCATGAGTCTCCAAAGGCTGGCAGGATCAGCTATCTATTTTTCGGAAATTACGATAACGGGAAAGATGAAGCCAAAACCACCGGAGAGCATAACGACACTCTTTTCAAATACACCGACGGAATTGTCACCGGGTGGAACAGTATGGTTCATGCTCTGCAGTGGGAACCTCCGGGTAACGGTCAGTACAATTGGAAAGTGAACCTTAATTACAACAGGCTCGCAATCGGGCGCAGGATCTATTCCGAATCTGAATCCTTTGTAAATACCACAGGGGAGAAGATAGGTTCTTCAACAACATTATACTCCTTTTATCCTGCAATAAATAATATCGGATTATCAGCTTCCTTAATCCGTGTCTTCAACAAAACAACTCTTTCTGTGGGAGTATCGGAACGTTACCGCTCCTTCATTTCAAATAATTATGCAACCCATTCCATCGACGATGTAGAGGACCGTAATGACCTGGGAGGCAACGATCTGGTGAACGCGACATTGCTTTTCTTCTCCGTAGCGGCTCCTCTGGCAGAGAAATTTCAAGCTGATGCCGGATTAAGAATTTCAGGAATAATAATAAGGGACGGCGGCTTTTTTATCGCTGAACCAAGGATAAGATTTTCATACAAGCCCGGCAGCCTCATCTCTCCCCACATCAATTATGTACGACTCAGCCAGGACGACCATTCCGTGGAAGGATCAAATGCCGGGCTCAGAACACAGCTATGGCTGCCGCTGTACAAAGATTTCGGACCGGAGATAACGGATATACTCTCTGCGGGATTTCAGGGACAGATCAATAATAATTTTATTTGGAGTCTCGACGGGTATCTAAAGAGGACCTCAGGGATGCTCGATTTCAAGCCGGGAGCCAGCTTTATTTTCGATACCTCGTTCGTGGATATGGTAGACAGGATCAACTTGCGTGCTTATGGCATCGAGGCCGGTTTGATAAAGAAGACCGGGAAGCTGACAGGAAGCGTGAGCTATACATGGTCCAGGTCGAAAAGGGAGTGGTATGCCCCGGAAGGTCTGATGT
This sequence comes from Bacteroidales bacterium, assembly GCA_003501665.1. Lineage (GTDB taxonomy): Bacteria > Bacteroidota > Bacteroidia > Bacteroidales > VadinHA17 > LD21. The sequence continues at coordinate 2,958 of DNOQ01000246.1, forward strand.
GGATACCTTCCACAGCGGACAGACCACATAACCTTAGTGCAACGCTGAAGTATCATTTAAAAGAAAAGACAAGTTTCGGGCTCAATTTCGTTTACCAGTCGGGAGCCCCGGCAACAATCTACATGCACGAAACTTCGTACGGGGAGTTTTTTGAGACGAAGAACAACATAAGGTATTTCGATTACCACAGGATGGATTTCTCTTTCCGGCAAACTGTCTACAAACGAAGGTTTTCAATAGATATTGATGCAGATGTTTACAATGTATATAGCCGAAAGAATACATTCTACTTTAAAAAAACCTGGGATGAAGCAGAAAAGAGATATTCCTATAAGAATATATCCCTTTTCCCGGTTATGCCTTCACTGACAATAACTATAAGATTTTGGTAAAATGTTGGAAGAATCATCAGATAAATTTCTTAAACCAATTGCACTTAAAACTGCATTGGGATTTCATTATTTCGACTATGATGAGATCATCCTATTTAAAGCGGATGGTCATAATGTGGAATGTATAACCGTAAAGGGTGATTCGGCAATAAAAGTTTATCACAGTCTTACATATCTTGAGAAGAAATATTGCAACAAATTTTTTTTCAGATGCAACAAATCAACAATTGTAAACCTTACACACATAAATTATCTGGAAACCAAAACAAGAAAAATCGTCTTGAAAAATAATTTTGAACTTAAAGTTTCTGAGAGTTTCCTGAAATATTTAAGAGATATTTCAAAAGATAATATTTGATAAGATAATAAAATACCAAATACTTAAAATCAAATTTCCCATCTAAATGAATATTAACTTAATTAATACCAGTACCACCATCCTTAAAGCTGCTTCAAAAAAAGGGGGATACTATAAAAAGGTATTATATTATTTAATTCCTGTATCATCTTTAATAATAGTATTCCAATGTGAAAGCCCCGAAGTTTTCTACCGGCCCGATCTGCCTGAAAAGCTTTGCAGCATAGGAATAATCGATCTCGATGACACAACATTGCGTCATATCTCTTTTGAAAAGTCATTCCAGTCGGAGTATCCGGTTGAATTAAATGATTCATTAAGAGATTTCTCTTTCTCGATTTCTTCCTCAAATGGTGAATTATTCAGTTACCATTGCGATTCAACGGCCAAACGTATAAATGACCTTAAAATTCCCGATAATATTACATTCGATCCGGGAGAAAAATATTATCTGTATGCAAAAGAAAGAGATCTGGAAGAGATAACTGCAGAGGTTATTGCACCGGAGCCTCCTGCGGAACCACAGCTTATATCGACGACTGTTCTGAATACAACACTTTCTGAACCTGTGGGTTGCTTTGACATACTTAATGTTCGCACCGTATTAATTAAAACCTCATTTGAAAAGAATGAGAACCTTTATTATGCGATTTTAGTAAGAGGCTGGGGAGGTTCTACTTCAAGTGCTTGGCCCGGATGGCCCGGATTTCTCGATTTCGCTGTAGTGGAAAGTAATACCCACGGATTTGTAGCCGCTGTACAAGGTTTGGTAACATACCACTTTCCCTGTAAAATCAGACGAGATCCGACCTTTGCTTACTTTATAGAAGGCGAAAAAATACAAGGATCAGAATGCCTATTAACTCTTTCAGTTCAATACCGTGACGGGTTTTGTATATTTGATGTTTTTAAAGCTATTGACATAAAGGTTATCTCAATTCCCGGGGAATTATATTTATTTGAAAAAAGTATATATACTTATGATAAGATATCAGGAGATCCTTTTGCCGAGCCGATTTACATCAATGGAAATATTAAAGGTGGAAATGGCATTTTTGCTCTTTGCCGTTCCAAAGAACTAAAAATTACATTTTCGCCCTGGATCTCATACAATCCTTATTCCAGTTATTTTAAATTATCTGATCTATAAATTGATCTTCAGCATACAATCATTGATAAAATTTCGGACTTCAGGCATTAATATATAAACCTGTCACCTTTTTAGTTCAATACTCACTATTTATGTGAGAATCAATATTTTTAATAAAATGAATTTATCAGTAATTAAGACTGGGGCCAACATCCTAAAAGCTGCTTTCAAAAAAAGAGAATATTGTTCAAGAGTATTATCCTACATAATTCCAGTATCATTTTTAATATTTATATTCCAATGTGAAAGCCCCGAAGTTTTCTACCGGCCCGATCTGCCTGAAAGGCTTTGCAGCATAGGAATAATCGATCTCGATGACACCACATTGCGTCATATCTCTTTTGAAAAGTCATTCCAGTCGGAGTATCCGGTTGAATTAAATGATTCATTAAGAGATTTCTCTTTCTTGATTTCTTCCTCAGATGGTGAATTGTTCAGTTACCATTGCGATTCAACGGTCAAAAGTATAAAGGACCTTAAAATTCCCGATAATATTACATTCAATCCGGGAGAAAAATATTATCTGTATGCAAAAGAAAGAGATCTGGAAGAGATAACCGCAGAAGTTATTGCACCGGAGCCTCCTGCAGAACCCCGGCTTATTTCAACTACCGTTCAAAATACAACACTTTCCAAACCTGCCGGCTGTTTTGACATACTTAATGTTCGCACCGTATTAATTAAAACTTCATTTGAAAAGAATGAGAACCTCTGTTACGCGATTTTACTAAAAGGTTGGGGAGGTAGCTTATCGTCTATTTTTGTTGGTTGGCCTGGATTTCTCGACTTCGCTGTAGTGGAAGGAAATACACCTGGATTTGTAGCCGCTGTACAAGGTTTGGTAACATATCATTTTTCCTGTGACATTATCTCCTATAAAAATCCAACTTTTGCATATTTCATTGAAGGCAAAAATATCCCCGGCCCAGAATGCTTATTAACCCTGGCCATTCAATACAATGACGGGTTTTCAGGGTTTGATTTTTTTAAAGCAATTGGTATTAAGGTTATTTCGATTCCCCGCGAATTATATTTATTTGAAAAAAGTATATATACTTATGGCAAGATATCAGGAGATCCTTTTGCCGAGCCGATTTACATCAATGGAAATATTAAAGGTGGGAATGGCATTTTTGCTCTTTGCCGTAGCAAAGAATTGATAATTACATTTTCTCCCATGATTTAATCTCCCCTCAACCAGTTATTTTTAAATCAAAAGATCGTTAAATAGAATTTCATCGTATAATCAGCGAAAAAATTAAGGATTTCATGCGTTGGATTATGAGTTTCATGAAGCGCTGAAATGATTTCATGCATTCTCTTATCTTATGCTATTGACAACTCTTTTATGGATTAAACCAAATGAGCTGATAATAAGATTTCTTTGAGAGCCACGACTTTAAAAACTGCCAGCCTGTTGATTAATTGAATAGAGCTTTGACTTGTTTACCATAATTGATCTTTTGTACTCAGACAAAAAAATACCCCTAACAGCTAACACGGACGGTATAATTAATAAGCTCGTCACAGTTTTTGCTTTTGCTTCTGCACCCATGACAAATTCGTAATGGCCGTTGAACCCGGACTCGCGCAACTGCACGCAATCAAAATCCTGCACCTTGACAATTTTCCGGCTCCGAGACAATTTGTACCGCGACACTGCGCCAGTGCCCTCTTCCAACTTTGTAACCGGGGATAAACTCGTGGCTCCGATCAAATTTGTACCGCGACACACGTAATGCTCAATAAAATTTTGTACCCGGATGGCAAAAA
>DNOQ01000246.1:6656-7483 GCA_003501665.1 Bacteroidales bacterium
AATTATACCGCCGGGCCGTTAGCATTAAGCCATGGTGCTCCGATAGATTTGCATGAAAATTGCTTTGATCAAATTAACTCACATATTAAGATGAAATTATCAGTCACAGCAATTACTCTATTTTTCCTAATCGCTTATCCAATAAGTGGACAAGTTAACGATACGAATTTGAAAAAAATTGAAACTGGAAATTGGTTAGAGTTATCAGTAAAACAGGTGAATGATCAGGGAGAAGAGATGCCATTTGTCGCAAGCGTAGACGAAATGCCAAAATATCCTAGAGGATTTAATGCATTAGCAAAATTCATAATAAAGAATCTCGAATACCCGAAATCTGCAATTGAGGATAACATAGAAGGAAGAGTCTTAACTAGTTTTATAGTAAATTCTAGAGGACAGGTTGATAAGATAAAAGTAATAGAGGGTGTAAGAAATGATTTGGATTCGACTTGTATCCAAACGTTAAATAAAATGCCAGACTGGAGTCCTGTGACAAATAGAAATATTGAGAATATTTCTTTTCAATTTTATCTTCCAATAAGATTTTTACTCCAAGATCCCAAAAGAAAAAAATAAATGCCTAATGCTAACACGGACGGTATAATTAATNNTTGCTCCTGCCCCAATGACAGATTTTCGCACCATGACAAAGCCCGGCGCCACCAATCTCCGCTACGCTGCGACGTAGTGGCGCCACCCGCAGCTGCTTTTAAGGATTATATGAAGTAACATGACAGATTCTACTTTTAATCAGTTTTGTACCGCGAAACGCGTAAAACTCAGCAGGTTTTGTACCCGGACGGCAAAAACGCATGCCATACTCTCCT
>DNOQ01000493.1 GCA_003501665.1 Bacteroidales bacterium
TCCGACTGCCGGATGAATCTCCTCCATGAAAATTCTTTCAGGAGTCTTCTCTGCCACTTCTTCAACCGACATTCCCCCATCCGGAGAATACATGACAATGTAACGGCTTTTACTCCTGTCCAGGAGAAAGCTGAGATAGAATTCCCTGATATCCGATTTTCCCTTATAATAAACATCCTGAGCCACCAGTACTTTTCTTACAATTCTTCCTCCTGCACCGGTCTGTGGTGTTACCAGTTTCTTTCCCAGTAATTCTCCTGCAATTGTACCTGCCTCTTCAACAGATTTTGCCAGCTTAACCCCTCCTCCTTTTCCTCTACCCCCTGCATGGATCTGTGCTTTAATAACAAAATTATGCGAACCGCACTTCTTTTGTAACTGATTTGCCACCATTATTGCCTGGTCCGTGGTTTCTGCAACAAATCCTTCCTGAATATCTGCATTATATGCCCGCAGCAGCGATTTACCCTGAAATTCATGTATATTCATATCGGCACATTTTATTATTAGCAATAACCTAACAGTCACAGAATTCACCTGACACAAAATAAGGTAATAAAACCAAATTTTCCCTATTTTCGCATAAAAAAAGGATGCGTAAGCTGCTCAACAGTGAACTTGGAAGAAAGAGTGTGGAACAATTCAGGAATTCAGATAAGTTGCCGATTGTTATAATTCTCGACAATGTAAGGAGCATGAGTAATGTTGGATCTGTCTTCAGGACCGCAGACGCATTTCTTACTGAAAGTATTTATCTCTGTGGCATTACGGGAATACCTCCGCATCCCGAAATTCGTAAAACAGCATTAGGTGCAACAGAATCGGTAGTATGGAAATATTTCAGCACGACATCTGAAGCAATTGACGAGCTGAAAACCTCAGGATACAAGATTGTCGGGGTTGAACAGGCAGAAGGCGCGACAAGCCTGAGAGATTTCAGCAAAGAAGAAAACTCAAAGTACGCCCTGGTCTTTGGTCATGAGGTTGATGGAGTGGATCAGAAGGTGATTGATAAATGTGATCATGTAATTGAAATACCGCAGTACGGGACCAAACATTCATTAAATATTGCGGTTAGTGTTGGTATAGTTTTATGGGAATTGACCAAACCCCGTAGCAGGGGTATTGCATGCAATGCCCCTGCATAGCGGAATGAAATTAAAAACAAGGGGCGTTGCAAGTAACGCCCCTTCATGTATAATTTCTGTTTAAAAATTTACTGGACTACTGATCTGAAGGCATCGTCGGCAAAGAATTTTGCAAATTCCATATCGGTTTTTGCAGCAGCTTTCCAGGCAGGATCTATTGATGCGGCTTCACGCAAGCCTGCCAGCACGGCATTCCTGTCATCAGTCCGGGCGCCAATAACAGCTTTAAGATAGGGCGTTCTTCCTTTACAGGTTTCCTTCATGCTGTCGAGAGTTGATTTTGCTCTGTTGACATCGCCTTTCAGTAACTGTGCAAGAGCATTGTTAAAACATGCTTCTGTTCCGAAATAGTTGACAGCCCTGTCATATTCTCCCTTCGTGATGGCAATAGTGCCAAGTCCCCATCTTGATTCAGCCGTCTGGGCAGTCATTGAATTAAATAATTCCTCAGCTTTAACCAGTTCACCTTTAACCAGTGCAGCGAATGCAAGATTATTCTTCACATCATCATTATTATTGAGTGCCTTTGCAGCTTCAAAAGCTTTAATGGCATCATCAGTTCTTCCAAGCCTCATGAGGGTATAACCAACATTGTTATGAGCCCTGATACACTTCGGATATGCTTCCGCGGTTGCCTGGTAGAATTTGAGCTGTTCATTGGCATCCTGGGTAAGGGTAGGTGCATAAAGCATTTCTTCCAGGCTGAGAACTTTTATATCAGATCTTGCCTGAGAAATTATCTGCTCATCGCTGCGACCGATTTTGTCGACATTAACCGACATTTTTGATCTTCTCAGTTTCGGAAGGATGTCTGTCTTCAGTGCCTCATAGGCAGCAGACATATTTTTGATTTCCCTTTCACGAACTGCCGGATCGGAATACATCGAAAGAACACGCAGGATAAGCTCTTTATCACGGATTGATGATTTCTCAACTTCCTGTCTGAAACCTTCCCAGTCCTCTGCAGTTGTTATATTTTCGAAAAAGTCACCGGATTTTGCAGCTTCAATTTTTGAGAATTCTCTTTTTATGAATCTGTCAGCTGATGTGCCTCTGTTACCTGACAACCGTTCGTTCAATGTGAGCGGGCCGTCGGGTGATGCATAGGAACTGACGACAGTAGTCCTGAACTGACGGTTCGGATCGGAATTAACAGCTGAAATAAATTCTCTTAATGCTGCTATTTCCGGGGATCTGAGCTCTGAACTGCGTATATCAGCCCTGTTGATAACATATTGTATTTGTGCCATCTGGCTTTCAGGTATTATCCTCTGGAAGTTATCCTTCATCATAACGGGTCTGCCATGTTGCTGGACAAGGGTTGATGTTGCAATTACACCATCGGCAAGTTTGACCTGTTCGAAATCAAGGCTTTTGGCACCTCTGGTAGCATTCACTCTCAGCATAAGTTCCGATACCTTCATGGCATCTTTAAAGGGAACAACCGCATTATAGGTGAAATTGCCTCCTGTAAAGGTAATTACCTGATTATTGGCCATAACTTTCTCACCCTGCAGAACCTGTACTTTATCAAACGGGGTTTCACCACCCTGATAAACCAGAACAGGTGTAGCTGTAACCGTAGTCTTTTTGTCGAAATACTTTTCAGGAAATTCACCTTTGATCGTAACACTTACAAGTCCTCCATGAGCTTCAAGAACCTTTGGAGTAACTTCATACTTTATTGACTCCTGGTTTTTCTTCATCTTATTAAGACCACTGCAGCCTGTCATTACAGCTGCGGCCAGGAAAAGGATTAAATAGCTGCTGATTTTTTTCATGTTAAAACTGGTTATTTGTTTATTAATAGTCGTATTGTAAATATTTGAGCAATATACAAATTAAACTTCAAAATTAAAAAAAAGATCATGTACAGGAAAAAATTTATTAAAATTACAGAATAAGAGTATTAATTCCACACGGATAATCCTCACCGAAAATCGCATTGAGAACCTTCCTGTAATCATTGTTACTTGCAACAAAATCAATATCAGAAATATCAATTATGAGATATCTGTTTCCCGGATTCTGTCTGAAAAATGAAAAATAACTCTCCTGAATATTCTTCAGGTAATCTTCAGTTATTGATTTTTCATACTGCCGGCCTCTTTTCTTTATATTACGCAAAAGCCTCTCGGGATCAAGGTGAAGGTAAACTAAAATATCCGGACGAGGCAGTGAGCTGTAAATTATATAAAATATCTGCCTGTAAAGGTTGTACTCATCGCCTTTGAGCGTGGAGGCAGCAAAAATAAGTGATTTGGTAAAGTAGTAATCTGCTACTGTAAATGTACTGAACAGGTCCTGAGGTTCCAGTTCTTCCTTAAGCTGTCTGTAACGGCCGGCAAGAAAAGAGAGTTCAAGCGGAAAGGAATATTTTTCGGGATCAGCATAGAATTTTGGCAGAAAAGGATTATCTGCGAATTGTTCGAGGATCAGCCGGGCATTGAACTGTTCTGAAATTTTTCCGGCAAGAGTGGTTTTTCCCGCTCCGATATTACCTTCAATGACTATATAGTTATATTTAAGTTCCATAATTGTCGCTTCATCCTGAACCGGAGGTTAAAAATATAAATTGAAAGACAATATACCAAATATAGTAAGGGCGTTGNNTCTACTTTCTGGACCTTTTTCCAGTCGATTTCTGAAATATGCAGTAATCCGTCTTTGTTTGGAAGTATTTCAACGAATGCACCAAACTGGACGATGGTTTTGACTTTTCCCTTGTAAACCTGACCTATTTCCGGTACTGCAACAATTTTCTTTATCCAATCAAGGGCAGATGTAATTATCTCCTTATTTTCGCCGAATACATTAACATCTCCCCTGCCATTTATTTCCTCGACAATAATTGTAGCTCCGGTAACCCGTTGGATTTCCTGGATCACTTTCCCACCCGGACCAATCAGTGCGCCTATCATTTCTTTGGGTATGGAAAGCATTTCAATTCGCGGGGCATGTGGTTTAAGTTCGGGACGTGGTTCCGAAATGGTATTGTTCATAATACCGAGTATATGCATTCTTCCTGCTTTTGCTTGTTCAAGAGCTTTTGCCATGACCTCGAAAGAAAGTCCTTCAACTTTTATATCCATCTGTGTTGCGGTAATCCCGTCCTTTGTTCCGGCCACTTTGAAATCCATATCGCCAAGGTGGTCTTCATCTCCCAGTATATCGGAGAGTATCGCGTATTTATTTGTTTCCTTATCAGTTATAAGCCCCATTGCAATACCCGAAACAGGTTTCCGGAGTTTTATACCTGCATCCATAAGGGCAAGTGATCCGGCACATACGGTAGCCATTGACGAGGATCCGTTTGATTCGAGTATATCTGAAACGACCCTGATAGCATACGGATTTTCTTCTTCAGGAGGCATCATACTTTTCAGCGCCCTGTGGGCCAGATTGCCATGTCCAATTTCCCTCCGGCTGACTCCGCGCGCGGGTTTAGCTTCACCGGTCGAAAAAGGAGGGAAATTATAATGAAGGGTAAATTTCTCACTGCCCTGGTTCAATACTTCATCAATTATTTTTTCATCAAGTTTTGTCCCCAGTGTTACAGTCGTAAGCGACTGGGTTTCACCTCTGGTAAACAGCGCCGAGCCATGTGTGGCCGGAAGGGGATCAATCTCACACAATATGTGACGTATTTCATCCGGTTTCCTTCCGTCAAGGCGTGTCTGCTCATCAAGAACCAGCATTCTCGCAGCCTCTTTTAGAACATCATGATAATATTTTTTTACCAGATTTTCATCTATTTCATCCTCTTCGGAATATTGAGCCAGAAATTCTTCAATTATTACTTCAAAAGCGTCTGTTCTTGCCTGTTTACTGGTCGTTGATGTTTTTGCGGCCTGGTAGCACTTATTATATGTTTCATCCCATACTTTCTTTTTAAGCTCTTCATTGCCGGTTTCCGCAGTATATTCCCTCTTTACCGTTTTACCCAGCTCTCCGGCGAATTCCATCTGAGCTTTGCAATGAATCTTTATTGCTTCATGCGCAATTTTGAGCGCCTCGAGCATTTCAGATTCCTGAACCTCTTTCATTTCCCCTTCAACCATCAGGATATTTTCATAAGTGGCTCCTACCATAAGGTCCATATCGGCATCCCTGATCTGCGTTGCAGTGGGATTGACAACGTACCTGTTATTTATCCTTGCTACTCTTACTTCCGAGATAGGGCCGTTAAACGGTATATCTGAAACCGAAAGCGCTGCCGAAGCTGCAAGTCCGGCAAGAGCATCAGGAATTATATCCGTATCAGCCGATATGAGGTTTATGGTAACAAATGTTTCACAATGATAATCATCAGGAAAGAGAGGACGTAAAGCCCGGTCAACAAGTCTCGAAATAAGTATTTCATAATCTGACGGCCTTGCTTCGCGTTTAAGAAAGCCTCCGGGAAATCGGCCTGAAGAAGCATATTTCTCTTTATATTCAACAGAAAGAGGCATGTAATCAACATCTTCCTTAGGTTCCTTAGCTGCTACAACTGTCGCAAGCAACATAGTTTTTCCCATCTTTAACAGAACAGCCCCGTCAGCCTGTCTGGCGAGCTTCCCTGTCTGCATTACTATTTGTCTCCCGTCACCGAGATCAATAATTTTCTCTTTGATATTAAACATTCTTTTGTACGAATTTGTGATTGGTGAAATTACCGGTGCAAAAATAGTACGAAAAAAGGCAATTCAAAATTGCCTTTCTGTCTATTTGCGTAATTTCAATGCTTTTACGATTTCCCGATATCGGGAGATATCTTTTATCCTGAGGTAATCAAGAAGACTTCTTCTTTTACCTACAAGCTTTATTAATGCCTGCTGGGTACTGTAATCTTTCTTATTCTTTTTCAGATGTTCAGTAAGATGATTGATCCTGTACGAGAAGAGCGCTATCTGTCCCTCAGCTGTACCGGTATCAATTTCAGACGTTCCGAATGACTTGAATAACTCCTGCTTTTTTTCCGATGTTAAATACATGTCTTTTACTAAAATATTGTTTGTCCACAAATAAATCAAGTCGCCAATTTTGGAACGCAAAAATAAGGCTTTTTTATGTAAATTGTCAAACAATTGAATTTATTTTTTAAAATAAATCTTAATAATCTTACTATTTAGAAACTTATTGTATCAGACAATGCTGTTACTACTATATATAAAGACGAAAAAGAGGGGTAAAAAGTTGCGTGAAAATGAAGAAATTTTCGATGATTCTGTAAGATTTTTCGATAACCGGTCAGGAGGTCTTT
>DNOQ01000259.1 GCA_003501665.1 Bacteroidales bacterium
TAAACTTCAGTTGCAGGGTTGGGAAATGTTAATTGAAAAGGATCAGAGACATGGCATAACGGGGACAAAAGTAACAGTTAAGCAGACTCATCACGAGCATGCACACAGGCATCTTTCAGATATTGAGAAAATAATAAATGATTCAAAACTAAATAACAGGGTCAGGGAGCTGAGTAAGAAGATCTTTATGAAGGTGGCAGAAGCAGAAGCGTCAGTTCACGGGGTATCTGTCAATAAAGTACATTTTCACGAAGTAGGGGCAATCGATTCAATTGTTGATACTGTTGGTGCAGCCATCTGCTTTAACAATCTTGATGTTGATGCTGTTTTTGTGGGACCCGTTGAGCTCGGAGGAGGATTTATAAACTGCAGCCATGGCAGATTACCTGTACCGGCTCCTGCTACTGCCGAAATAATAAAAGGACTGGAAGTCACCAGGGGAGGTGCAGGTTTTGAAGCAACAACACCTACAGGTGCAGCTATACTTGCTTCGCTCGGAACACATTTTAATAATCTTCCGTCATTCAGAATTAATAAAACCGGTTATGGTGTCGGACAAAAAGATGACCCCGAAATACCAAATGTGCTCAGGGTATTTCTCGGAGAAAGTGAAGGCACCATAAGCGGGCATGATGCTCTGCTTATACAATGCAATATCGATGACATGAATCCTGAATTCTATGATCACATTTCTGAAAAACTGTTTAAATCAGGTGCCGCGGATGTCTTTATATCAAATATAATAATGAAAAAAGGAAGACCGGGAAATGTACTTAATATAATCTGTGAAAAAGGAAATGAAGATATCCTTAAAGAAATAATTTTCACAGAATCAACCTCAGTTGGCGTAAGGACCTTCCCTTTCAGAAAAGATACACTTATCAGAAAAATTGAACAGACAGATACAACATATGGCAAGGTTACGGTAAAGCGGTCATTTTACAATGGCAGGGAGGTTTCGTGTAAGCCTGAATACTCCGAATGCAAAAGGATTGCGGAAGAAAGAGGAATACCTGTGAAAGAAGTTTATAACAATATAATGGCTTCAATTGTTAAAATATGATTACAATCTGAATACTTTTAGCTTTTATAATTCATATACTTTTCGAATTCAACGGATTAACAATATGTTACCGGGAAACACAAATAATAAACTTTCAGAACTGGATTCAATACTGAGAGATCTCAGGTCTTTTGTTGTCGGATTTTCCGGTGGACTTGACAGCTCCTTCCTTATCCACAGGGCTCAGATGCTGAAGCGACCGAAGTTCATTGCAGTGACAATTCACACAGCATTTGTTCCTGAACGTGAGATCAGGGAAGCACTGGAATTCAGTTCAATTCATAAAATTAACCACAGGGTTTTGGAAATATCCATCCCGGATGAAATCAGAAATAATCCAGCCGGGAGATGTTATCTGTGCAAAAAAGTCCTTTTCAGCGCAATAGTTGAATATGCACAAAAAAACGGTTTCAGATATATCGTCGATGGCACCAATGCGGATGATAAAAATGAATACAGACCAGGTCTCCGGGCCTTGAGCGAGATGAAGATTAGGAGTCCCCTGGCTGAGGCCGGACTGACTAAAGCCGAAATAAGGCAACTCGCACAAGATGCCGGTCTGGCCATATGGGATAAACCGGCGATGGCATGTCTTCTGACGAGAATACCGTATGATAGCGAAATAAGTGAAGGAAAGTTAAAAATGATCGAAAAAGCTGAAGATTATCTTTTTGAAAAGGGATTCCCGGGAACAAGAGTAAGAATACACGGGGATATAGCCAGAATTGAATGTATCCCGGGTTATCTGTCACAACTTGTAAATGATCCTGAAAAAGATTCAATTGTAACTTACCTGAAAAAAATCGGTTTCAGATATGTATCTTTGGACCTTGAGGGTTACAGGACAGGCAGTATGAATTCAAATAACCTGGAATAATGACGGGAAAAGAATTAGAAAAACTTCTGAAAGAGGTTCGGGATGGCAAAAAAAGCGTTCCGGAAGCTTTTGAAATACTTAAATCATTTCCATATACCGACCTGGGATTTGCAAGGATTGACCATCACAGGGAGATCAGGACGGGCTACCCCGAGATAGTATATTGTGCGGGAAAAACCATGGATCAGGTAAGGGAGATTTTCAGGGTTATGGCTGAAAAGGAGAACAATGTTATTGGCACAAGAGCAACTCCGAAAATGTTTGAAGGTGTTAAAAGTATATGTCCCGAAGCATCTTATTACATGGAAGCGGGGATCATATCGGTACAGAAAAAGAAACCCGAAATATCCGCGACAAATATTGCAGTCATAACTGCCGGAACTTCAGACATTCCGGTTGCCGAAGAGGCTGCCGTAACAGCAGAACTTCTCGGAAACAAAGTAATAAGAATATATGATGCCGGTGTTGCAGGTATTCACAGGCTTGTGGATAAGCTTCCCGAAATAAGAAGCTGCAGGGTGGTTATAGTCATTGCAGGGATGGAAGGCGCCCTTGCCAGTGTTGTAGGCGGACTGGTTGATAAGCCTGTGATAGCTGTTCCTACAAGTGTGGGATACGGAGCTAATTTCGGAGGAATTTCCGCGCTTCTGGCTATGCTGACCAGTTGTTCTGCCGGTGTGACAGTAGTAAATATCGATAATGGATTTGGCGCCGGTTTCTCGGCCAGCATGATAAACAGGATGAAATGACGATCCCGGACAATGCCGTGCAAGATCTACCTATCGACTGCATACCTTCCACCCTCAGAATACTTTGCAAAGATCAGGAATGCCACCCGCCTGTTTATTGAGGCTGAGGAGAATTACCATAAGCAATCATACCGTAACCGCTGTTATATTCTTACTGCACAGGGTCCGGGACGACTGACAGTGCCGGTGTATCTCGGGAGTTTCCATAAAACACCCATACGGGATATACGGATAGACTATACAAAAAGGTGGCAACAGGTACACCTGGGAGCACTTTCGTCAGCATACAACTCCTCTCCTTTTTTTCTTTATTATTTTAAGATCCTCGAAAGAATAATCCTTAAAGATCATAAATTCCTGCTGGATCTTAATATGGATCTTTTAACAGAAATTCTCAGTATGCTTAAGATTGATATAATGCCGGTTTATACAACGGAATTTTTGCCGGCAAATAGTGTTGAAACCGATTTCAGGTATACAATAGATCCTAAAAAAGCATGCGATTACAAACAAAGAGAATATTTTCAGGTTTTTAATTTGCTGCATGGCTTTGTTCCCCGGCTAAGTATTGTTGATCTTATTTTCAATATGGGGCCGGAAGCTGTAAATTATTTATGATAAAAAAGGGGCTTATGAGAACATAGCCCCTTTTCCAAGGAAGTCAAACAAAGTATCAGTAACCAAACTTATATCCGAATGTAAGTGTGAACATGTTTTTTCCGATGCTCAGATTTGATATTGCATTACCGGCACTGCTTTGGTAAAGAACATATTTCTGCGAATTTATCTGCCGGGTGAATCCAAAATCGACAAAAACATTCTGCTCCCTGAAACCTGTTCCGACAGAGAATGTGCTGTAATCCAGATTTTGATTGATATCGCCCTGAGCAAAGGTTTTACCATAATATCCATATCCTCCCCTCAGGTAGAGGTGATTATATCTCATTTCGGCGCCCAGACGAATATTACTTACCCTCCGGAGGCTGTTTTTGATCGCCAGGTTCTTCTCGCTGTAATCATATCCGTCACCTGTTTGAGAAAACCTTGCAGCAGTATAGTCCACAAATTCATAATCAGCACTAACCAGACCGATCTTTCCAATCTGGGCAGCCACTCCGGCAAGAGCCCTGAATGGTGTGGTGAGAGCATAATTATAACGGGAAGGATTATTCTCATATTTTCGGTTCTCTCCGTCTGTGAAATTTGATGTTATATTATCGTGAACATACTCATCGATCCTGTATAATGTCGGCGAATGGAATGCCAGACCAATACGGAATGTCTCTGTGGGTCTGAATATGGCTCCGAGTTTTACCGAAAACCCTGTCCCGGTGTTTTCATAATGAAGCGCATAATTAAAATTGTCAAATCCATAGGGAGTTACTTCACCGGCTGTTTCAAGATGTTCATAATGACTTACATAGTAGATTCTGCTTATCCCTAAGGTCAGGCCGAAATAGATTTTATTTGAATAATTCCCCCCAATGGCAAAGGAATGATCAGAGGTACTCCCGTCGGTTGAAATCAACCGTCTGACTGTTTGTCCATAGTCAGCGAAAGCACTGTCACCATAATACCAGAATATTGAACCATATTCCCTGGAATAGCCGGGAAGGGTGTCAATCAGACCCGCCCAGTAAGCAAGATCTGCATCAGCCACATTATCATAAAGCTGTTCCTTATAATAACCGTAACTGATATCAGCCCAATAATCAGCCATCGAACTGTTATTGCTAATGCCTTTTATAAGTCCGTTCTGATTAAGATTGCTTTTCATTGTATAAGTATAGCCGAAATTCAGTGACAATAGTCCGGATTCCCCCTTCCTGTTAATTATATTGGCCACCATACCGGCCTGATTAAGATTGAAATTATAAAGGAAATCGGTATTAAGACCATTGAAATCGGATGTGGTTTTTATATGAAACAACTGAGGAGTCACCGAAATTTCGGATGATCTGAACAGACCCAAACCTGCAGGATTCTGGTTTAATGCAGAGATATCTCCGCCAAGGGCTGTAAAAGCTCCTCCCATCGACATAAATCGTGCAGTGCCTCCGTAAAAAAGCTGGGAGTATCTTAATGCATCATCAAAGTTTTGGGAAAAAACTAAAGTAATTGATGAAAGCACTGTGATTATAAATAGTTTAAACCTCTTCATAATTTTTCTTTTTTTGTAATAGAATTCCACCATTCCAATAAAAGAATGAACACAAGTACAGTTTAGTTAATTCTGTTTACCCTATCTTCTTCCGCCGGATGATGAGCCACCGCTGCCTGATGATCCGGATGATGATGAACTGCCTGAAGATGAGCTTCCTGATGAATAGCCACCGCCACCTGAATATCCTCCGCTGCTGACTGAGGAAGATGATGATCTTCCGGATGAATAATTGTATGATGAACGGGAGGTTGATGAACCGGATGAATAACCCGAACCGCTTTCAATGCTCCTTCTTGAAGGCATTGAGTAGGTATTCTGGTTAGCGGACGGGACAGACCTGGTTTGTCCTGAAGAGTAAGATGAAGTACTGCTTCTCGGAGTGCTGCTCCTTGAAGTTTCGGGATAAGCTGAACGTTGTGTGCCGGTATTGCTGTTTACCCTGCTGTTATTATATGATGGTCTCGTACTCGTTCTCGGATTACTGTAACTGGGAGTATAAGTCCTGTTAACGCTGTTATATTCAGGTCGGGAGGCAGGTGTTGTGCTTCTGGTGGTTACAGATCTGCTGGTGGTGCCAGGGTTCTGCCTCACAGCGCTCTGATTTGAATTAATATCTGAAGCATTTACGGCTTCCCTGTTTACTGCCGTTGAAACTGATCTTCGTGTAGCAGAAGGGGTTGAACCGGCTACCTCCCGTCTGGTTGCATCATTTGAACCGGAGATATATCCGTCTCTTCTTGAAGATGCTGTTTCAGGCATCATCCTGGTATTATAATTTGATGAATATACGCTTTGCCGCTCCCTTCTTCCGTATGTAACAGAGCTGTAGTAGTCTTTGTAACCATTGCCGTAATATCCTCCCCATCCGCCATACCAGGGTGAGTAGTAATATGAGGAATAGAGGTAAGGGTTGTAAGATCCGTAATATCCTCCATAATACCCTCCATAATACCCTCCATAGCTGTAGAATGGATCATAATAGAACGGATCATAATAGAACGGACTATAGTAGTATGGCCTTCCGAAAGAGAAACTGAGTGAAGGATATCCCCAGCTGGAGTAGAAAGGATCTCTCCAGTAAGGATAAAAATAATTTCCATAAAATCTGTTCAGTCTTCCTGTATATGAATAATTATCAGAATAGTAATTATATACATTGCCACCTCTGGCATCACCGGCCAGAGCATTGTCATAATTAACTGCATCATAATACTCATCAGACACGAGAGTATCAGCTGCATATATATTGTCGTAGTATTCCTCCGACCTGAGCGTGCTTTCAACTATCTTATTCCTGGTGGCGGTACGGGATATCGTTACCGGCTGATCAGAAGACAGATAGTAAAGATCATCATATTCTGCCCCTGTATAGAGCCTTGATGTGCAGGATCCAAGGACCAGGAGAGCTATGATTGCGATGTTTGTAAATACTTTCATGTTTGATTCCTTTTTATATTTGTTTCCTTTTTATCAATTGCAAATATTATACCAAATTTTGTCTGAGATATCGCAATATTAAAGAATTATCAAATATAAAAAAAAACCGGGACACGCTGAAGCATGTCCCGGGTTTTTTTACCTTCGGCCCCTCCCGTTTGAAGATGATGATCCGGAGCCCGAAGATCCGGATGAAGAACTTCTTCCTGAAGAAACTCCCGACCGGTTGCTTCCGGAAGAGCTGCTCCCCGAAACTGCCGGTGCAGATCGTGAAGGGGAAGAACTTCTCTGAGAAATTGCCGGTGCTGACCTTACCGGTGCAGAACTTCTCTGTGATACCGCCGGTGCAGTCCTTACCGGTGCAGAACTTCTCTGTGATACCGCCGGTGCAGTCCTTACCGGTGCAGTGCTTCTCTGTGATACCGCCGGTGCAGTCCTTACCGGTGCAGTGCTTCTCTGTGATACTACCGGCGCAGACCTTACCGGTGCAGTGCTTCTCTGTGATACCGCCGGTGCAGTCCTTACCGGTACGGTGCTTCTCTGTGATACTACCGGCGCAGACCTTACCGGTGCAGTAATCGTACGGCCAGAAGCAGTATTGCTTCTTATATTTCCATTATTACCATCCGTCCGGCTATGGTTGTTGTTGCCGCTGTTACCTTCATTACGGATGTTATTGTTAAAATTACCACTATTGCCTTCGGGTCTGCTGTTTCTGTTATTTCCGTTATTGTAGTTGCTATTCGTATTAGTCTGGGATCTGACAGGGGCACCGGCAGGATTTGTTCTTGTCCCATTGGCTGCTACTCTGCCTCCGGACATGTTTCCATCGTTACTCCGGTTCATTTCATTAGGCCGGGCAGGTGCTTCCGGGCGTCTCGACGGATTTAGACCGGGTGCTCCCGCGTAATCCGTCCTTCTGTTTCGGTCCGCGTAGTCCCTGTATGAGTAGCGTGTT
>DNOQ01000081.1 GCA_003501665.1 Bacteroidales bacterium
TCGGGAACAATAAAGACCGGTAAAAGCACATCAAAAAAATGCGGGATTTACAACAGTTACATTACCAATTGTATAATTGGTGACCAGGTTTATATTTCGGATGTTAAAAACCTGTCAAATTATACCATTGAAGAAAATGTTGTAATATCAAATATCGGCTCCCTTGAAGTTGATGAAGAGTCAACTTTTGGCAATGGGACCGAAATTGAAGTTTTAAATGAGGGAGGTGG
The DNA here is from genome assembly GCA_003501665.1 of Bacteroidales bacterium. GTDB lineage: Bacteria > Bacteroidota > Bacteroidia > Bacteroidales > VadinHA17 > LD21. Next base: position 231 of record DNOQ01000081.1, read on the forward strand.
AAGAGAACTACCGATTTTTGACAGGTTATCTGCCCAGGTAGCCTATTTGACCGTTCTTTATCGCCACGATAAAGAATTCACCAATAAAATACTTGACCTGATCAGAGACTATTGTGAAATTAAAAGGTCAAAGCGGGGATTAATACAAGCAGGGGCAAGGATTCAGGATTCACTGTTAATTCGCAATGTTCTTATAGGAAGTCATGCGGACATTTCAGGAGCAAGTCTGCTTGAAGAAGGAACTATACAAAGCTGCCATGAAGCACCTGCATTTATTGGTACTGGGGTCATCGCGAAAAAGTTCATAATATTATCGGGATCAAGAGTCGATGGAGGGGCTATAATTGAAAAATGCTTTTTGGGCCAGGGAGTAAAAGTGGGTAAACAGTATTCAGCTGAGAATTCTGTCTTCTTTGCCAACAGCGAAGCATTTCATGGTGAAGCATGCAGTCTGTTTGCCGGACCGTACACCGTTACCCACCATAAATCAACCCTGATGATAGCCAGTCTGGTTTCCTTTTTTAATGCAGGAAGCGGTACAAATCAAAGCAATCATATGTACAAGCTTGGCCCTTTACATCAGGGTATTCTGGAACGAGGTTCCAAAACAGGCTCTTTCGCGTATCTTTTACTGCCAGTCAATATTGGTGCCTTTTCTGTGGTAATGGGAAAACATTATTCAAATTTCGATACTTCCGATTTCCCGTTCTCATATATCACGGAAGAAAAGGGTAAAAGTGAGCTTACGCCGGCAATGAATCTTTTCACGGTCGGTACCCGCAGAGACATTGATAAATGGCCGGCAAGGGACAGAAGAAAAGATCCGGATAAGCTGGATCTGATCCGTTTCGACCTGTTCAGTCCTTACCTTGTTGACAAAATAATCAGAGGTATAAGCATTCTTAATGAGCTTTCTGAAAAAACTGATAAGAAGCAGGATTTTGTCAGTTTTAAAGGAATAAGCATTAACCGCCTTCTTTTGAAAACTACCAGAAAATATTATGAAATGGCTCTGAAAATTTATATTGGGCAGGAGGTAGTTAAACGTATCATGGATTTGAACAGTAACTCTTCATTTACAGACTTGAAAGAAAGGCTGACATCACAGGGAACAGACGGAACCGGCAAATGGATTGACATTTGCGGGCTTTTTTCACCTGCAGATAAAATTGATGAACTGGTTGATTCAGTTAAAAACCGCAAAACAAAATCGGTTGACGAACTAAATGAGAATCTTGCATCAATATTTAACAATTACGATAAATATGCCTGGAACTGGTGTTCCGGTCTTATTCTTGTTCAGACCGGCCATAAACCTGAAGATCTGCCGGTTGAGGATTTAATCCGCATTATTACTGACTGGAAAGTAAATGCCATTAAGCTGAACAATATGATTCTTAAAGATGCTGAAAAAGAATTTGATGCCGGCAGCAAAATAGGTTTTGGTATTAATGGAGATATCAGCACAAGGGATAATGATTTTAAAGCTGTGCGGGGAGAATATGACAGTAACAAATTTGTTTACGGAATGCGAAAAGAATCGCAGGAGATTCAAGAGAAGGCAGATAAGCTGACTGCTTTCCTTAATAACTATAAATGAAAACCCTGGGCATCATGAGGAAAATGATTATTCTGATCTTCTTTCTGATCAATGCCTTTCTTTCAGTCAATGCCCAACATTCAACCCTGAATGCGCATGCCCATAATGATTATTACAACGACCCTCCCTTCTGGCTGGCTTACAATAATTGTTTCGGATCGATCGAGGCCGATATATGGGTGGTCGGCAAAGAACTGCTTGTTGCTCACATCAAATCTGAAATAAATCCTGAAAGAACGCTGGATTCCCTTTATATAAAACCAGCCGTAAAAGTTCTGAGACAGAATGGGGGAAAACCATGGACTGATCGCACTTCCACATTTCAATTGCTTATCGATCTGAAAACAACCACAGAACCTGCACTTTCAATGTTGATAGAAAAACTGAAGGACTATCCCGATGTTTTTGATCCGTTCATTAATGAAACTGCAATCCGCATTGTAATAACAGGTAACAGGCCCAAACCATCAGAATTCAGTAAATATCCTGATTTTGTGTTTTTTGATGGAATGATCGACCGGAGCTATGATGAGCAACAGCTTAAAAGAGTTGCACTTTTCAGTGAGAACCTCCGAAAATTCACATCCTGGAATGGAGAAGGAAGTATTCCTGAATCTGATGAAATCACTGTAAGGAAAGTTGTGGATTCAGTACATGCCCTGAACAAAAAAATCAGGTTCTGGAATGCTCCAGATGTTGTTAATGCCTGGAACACTTTTATAAATTTGGGGATTGACTACATTAATACAGACAAAATCATTGAACTTTCGGAATATTTGAATAGCCAAAAGAAGAATTGATTCTTTTTACGAAAATAAATTGTACATTTTCCTTCACCCTTTGACTTTTTTTTGAAGGTAGTAAAATAGAATACGTTATTTTTAATTAAGCATTTTGTATAAAAGCTACTCAATCATCGGCATAAATGAAGCAATTTACACCTTTTGACTGGATAGTATTCATTGGATATGCTGCCATAATTGTTTTTATAGGTTTATGGGTCTCGCGGACAAAGAAGGGAGAACAAAAAACTTCACAGGATTATTTTTTAGCAAGCCGCTCATTACCCTGGTGGG
>DNOQ01000607.1 GCA_003501665.1 Bacteroidales bacterium
GTAGCGGTCCGTCGACCGATGCAAGACCAAACATTGTAATGATCCTTGCCGGTTTTTAATACCGCCAGCTTGAAAGGTCTGCACCCGGGGGAGCTGTCTCTTTAATCCTTTGCAGGATTACCGGGACATACATCTCGTTATACCTCAAGCGGGAAAGATAATTCGGACGTTCGTGGTCGCCGTTCCAGCAATGTTCCGCACGATCGCCGTAATCAACCTTGCCGGCATAATAGGGATCGGTGGTTTTTTCAAGGAACTCTTCCATAAGATATACGGCGTTATTCAGGTAATAATTATCCATATCGCCGCAATATATCCTGATCTTACCTTTGAGCTTCGGCCCGAGTGTTTTCCAGTCGCGCTCAAGTATATGCCTTAGGTCATAATTTTCCCGCCAGTAGTCTGCCACTTCTTTATCGATAACTCCTGTTTTCTTATCCCATATTGGTTTGGGATATCCGTCACTCCCCCGCGGCGAGAAAACGGCCTGCCAGATGTCCCACTGGTCGCCCGACCTGCTATTGTTGCCAATAGCATTCTCCATAAGGTTCTGCATCCTGACTGTTGAGCTTACGTTCCCGAGCCAGTCGCGCAAGCCGGGTCGCTCTATCCGGCCAAAAGGCCCATTAAGATAATACGCATTTTCATCTTCATATATATTGACCAGGCAATATGCCCTGAAATCAACCGGATCGGGACAGGCTGCAAAACAGCCGTTATATTCGTCGGGATAGAACACCTGTGCCGCCAGTGCCTCCCACCCTCCTGTTGAACCACCGTAAAGGAAGCGGGCCCATCCTTCGCCGATGCCCCTGAACCGTCTTTCTATTTCGGGTATCAGCTCATAGGTTATTGCATCGCCGTAGGGGCCAAGATTTTCGGAGTTTACCGCATATGAGTCGTCATAATAAGGATTTGCATGCTGGATCTCAACAATAAGCATTCTGGGGAAATCCTTTGAAATCCATTTCCTGTAAAAATCATATGCTGACTGCTGCTGGATAATATTATATCCCGATATCCGGAATCTTTCACTGTAGTCAGGTTCCAGTGTTGTATCGGGAGGTTCGGTACTGAAATTGCCGAAATCGGAAGGGAAATGACCGTGGAAAATACAGATCGGGTATCTTGCCTCAGGGTGATCATCGAATCCTTCAGGCACCAGTACATGAGCTCCGAGATGCATCGGCCTTCCCCAGAATTCTGAAAGAAGCTTACTCTCAATCTTTATGTGCTTTACATATTTATTGTCTTCAGGTTCGGCAATCGGTGGGTTAATCCTTTTCAGTATGATGTTGTGATTATTTCTTCCGTTTCCGTTAATTCTGATACTGACCGGTTCGCTGAACAGGTTGCCCGGAGCCCTTCTCCAGTTCTGCCCCTCACCCCGGTCCATGGGAAGTTTTACAGTTTGTCCTGTGGCCAGCCTGAATGTTTCATATTTATGCAGCACTGCCTGTAAATAATATTCTCCGGGGGGCATATCTGCCATTTTGTATAATGGAGCACCATCTTCATCTCCGTCAAAGATCATTATTTCTCCTTTCTTCCAGCCTTCAACGTCCATACCGAATACCTGAGCAGAACGGTAATCGATCCTTACAAGGTTAATAGGTTCCGTACCGCTGCTGTCGGATATAATTAGCAACAATCTTCCGTCGAATGTGCCATCATGCAGTGAATCGGCTATTGTGACACTGAATTTAAATGCCGGATAGTTTTCCGTCTCTTTACAATTACATATTATCAGTAAAATAATTGCAATTACCGGGAGCAGTACTTTAATTTTTTTCTCATTCTGTAATTTTTATTATTGCTGTTTTACCCGTACAGGAAATTAAATCCGGTGATGCCATGAAAACGGGCTAAAAGTTTCATATTTCATGGATTATTAATAATTTGGATGATTATGCCGTTAAATAATTCTCAATTTATAAAAAAAGATGAAAAAGAGGATACAATCTGAGATTATTCCTGCGATAGGGACCCTTGTGCTGACAATTACCGGATGTTCAACTGAAAGAGTGGCTGAAAAGCCGAATATAGTTCTTATCATGGCCGATGACATGGGCTACTCCGATATAGGATGCTTCGGCTCTGAGATACGGACACCAAACCTCGACAGGCTGGCAGAACAGGGAATCCGCATGACGCAGTTTTATAATGCTTCCCGCAGCTGCCCGACCAGGGCATCCCTGCTTACAGGATTATACCAGCACCAGGCGGGAGTGGGTGATATGGTATCAGACCTGGGCTATCCTTCATACCAGGGTTATCTGAATGATCAGTGCGTAACACTTGCTGAAGCCCTTAAACTAGCCGGTTATAATACTTATATGTCGGGCAAATGGCATGTGGGGTCAAGAGCTGAGGTGCATCCGCTAAAGCGTGGATTCGACAGGTACTTTGGCCTTATCGACGGTGCCGGCAGCTACTTTGAGAGAAAAGCATACAGGGTCAACCAGCAACCTCCCAGATGGATGCTCGACAGTCTCGATTATGACCCGCCGGAAACCGGATTTTATCTGACTGATGCCATAACAGATTATGCAATATCATTCCTTGAAGATGGACCATCTGACGGAAGACCTTTTTTCCTGTATTTGCCTTATACCGCGCCTCACTGGCCGCTGCATGCATTGCCGGAAGATATAGCAAAATACAGGGGGAAATATCTGAAAGGATGGGATATATTAAGGGAGGAAAGATACAGGCGTTTGATGGAAATGGGTATAATTGATGGATCAGCCAGGCTGTCACCAAGAGATGAAATGGCACCGGAATGGGACAATCTTTCAGACGATGATAAGGATATGTGGGACCTCAGGATGGCGGTCTATGCAGCTATGATAGACAGAATGGATCAGAATATCGGAAAGGTTGTTAATTATCTTGAAGAAACAGGTAAATTGAAAAATACCCTGATTATCTTCCTTGCCGATAACGGCGGATGTCACGAGCCAATTAAGAACCGGGGCAATTATCTGCCCACAACAGCAGAAACTGGTACACGGGAATCATTTGACGCGTATGAATATCCCTGGGCCAATGCCAGCAATACCCCGTTCCGGATGTTCAAGCACTGGGTGCACGAAGGCGGTATCGCCTCGCCTTTTATCGCATTTTATCCCCAAATGATTAATGGAGGCACGATGTCAGACCAGCCGGCTCATATTATTGATATAATGCCGACATTCCTGGAACTGGCCGGAGGTGTGTACCCTGAAAATCACAACGGGAAAGCGATTAAGCCAATGGAAGGGATAAGCCTTGTAACTGTTTTTAAAGGTAAAAGCCTTAAAAGAGACACACCCCTTTTCTGGGAGCATGAGGGCAACAGGGCTGTACGTGACGGAGACTGGAAACTTGTTTCTGCATACGATTATTCTTCACGGAAATTCAAAGAGTGGGAACTTTATGATATGAAAAATGACAGATCAGAGCTTACGGATCTTAGCGATAAAAATCCTGATATAAAAAAGAGGATGATCGAAGAGTATGACAGATGGGCCGATCGTGCCGGTGTCTTTCCCAAAGAATTAATTGACAGCAGATAAGTAAATTATAAAACCTTGACTATGAAAAGAACCGTCCTGACTGCATTGCTTCCCTTCACATACCTTGGGCGTGATATCAGATGGGGCAGGAGTGAGGAGTGTTTCGGGGTGGATGCCTTCCTCAACGCAGTATTGGTAACAGCCTATGCTAAAGGATTGCAGGGAGATAACCCTGTTTTCCGGAAAACGGTCTCCCTTATGAAGCATTTCCCGGCAAACAGCAACGAAAACAACCGGACCTATAACAGTTCAGATTTCGATGACAGATTATTCAGGGAGTATTATTCATATCCTTTCTACAAGGGTGTTGTTGATGGAGGATCGCATCGCTTCACAGCATCATATAACAAGTAAAATCAATAATCCTTGTTTTTCTGGAAAATATTTACTATCTTTAATAGTATATCAGGTATGTAAAAATGAACACTCCAGAAATAAAAGCATTTATACGAAAGCACAGCGACCTGTTCTGGTATATTCCTGAGGACCGGAAAGAGGATATCAGTATGGATGTTCTTGTGGAGTTCATACTTAACTATGGTGATTTGCAAACCGTTAAAGAATTGTTTTCAATAATTGGTGTTGATACAGTCGCAGAACATTTTTTTAATTCGATTAATATGAGCCAGAGAAGAAGAGGCAATTATTTCGAAGCGACGATCAATTTTTTTACGCTTTTATTTGAACGATATGCACATCGGGGCTTTAACTGATAAACAGCTATCATTACTTCCATATCTGAGCAGATTCAAAAGGTCATTCTATCTTGTTGGAGGTACTGCAATAGCATTGCATATCGGACATCGCAGATCTGTGGATTTTGATCTTTTTTCAAGGTCCGGGTTAAACAAGAAACTGATTAGAAACAAGTTGTCAGGAATTCCTTTTAAAATAACCAGACTTTCAGAGGATACTGACCAGATACATTTTCTGATAAACAATATTAAAGTCACTTTTTTTAATTTTCCATTTAGTATTGATCATCCCCTGCGTCTGGAAAGTTCTTTAACAATTCCTTCTCTTCTGACACTTGCATCAATGAAGGCGTATGCCCTGGGCCGAAGAGCCAAATGGAAAGATTATGTTGATCTGTACCATATTATAAGAAATTTTCATACTATCGAAGAAATTAGCGCTGAGGCGATTAGTAAATTTGGTGAACTATATTCAGAAAAACTGTTCAGGGAGCAGCTCGCATTTCATAAGGATATAGATTATTCCGAATCAGTTGAATTTCTAACCCCGGCGCCATCAGAACAAGAGATAAAAAGATTTCTTATCGACAGGGCAATCGATATAGGTATTGGATAATTTGTTTAAACCGAAGATACCTGAATTTAATCAGGAAGTAACCTTATTCACGCTTTATAAGACATACCCAGTCTTTCCCGTCTGATGCCGGAGGATTTCCTGTCGATCTGAAGCCTCCGCCATTAACATTCGTCAGGCTCCCCTTTAGAAGATCACCTCCTGTTCTGGGATTGTACCACTCCATGGAATATCCACCCTGAGGCAGTCTGATTTCAGTCCCTCTTCCTTCAGGCAGATAAATGGCATATACCTCTCCTTCTTTTGCCAGACAATAGCTGAAATTATCTCTTGTGATTTCGTTGGCATTTGTCATTTCAGTGAATGGCAGATATTTGTGAAAAAAATCGAGTGCAAACCTGGTCTGATCCCATAAAATGTCGCGACTGCGCCAGTCCTCGCAACTCAGGTCCGAATGAGGGAAATTATATCCGAAATACCATTCCACACCTGCTCCCCCGGCCATAAGGTTGCCCCAGAGCACCTTGTGCCGTATGGTGTCATGGGCAGGATCAAACTCATCGGGCATAGCTCCTTTCCAGTGCTGACCGATCTCATCGGAACAAACCACCCATTTGTGATTTGCTTTGGATGATTCTTTCAGCCAGTATTTTGCATCATCATGCACCTCGTCGATATTACCGCATTGCACAGAAGGACCCTCAATGTTTCTGAAACCCAGGTATTCAGTCATGTCTTTCAGCCTTTGTTGAGGAGCAGAATGTGTATGAATAACAATAAAATTATTATAAGGGTCTGTTTCCCTCAGGTAGTCGGCCATCAGTTTCGTGTCCCGGTAGGTTTGCCCGTATGGAGACCATTGTGTGGCATGATGCTCTTCCCCCAGGTTCCAGGTAATGGCAAGGTTGTGGGAGAAGCGGGCGATCAGTTCCCTGAGATAGAGCTTCCTTTGAACATCAAGATAACCGCAGTCGA
>DNOQ01000309.1 GCA_003501665.1 Bacteroidales bacterium
TGTCAAAACCGATTGAGATCTTCCCGTTGTTAATAGTTATACTCTGATCAGCAGTTTTCGTATCCCTGCATGAAGCTGTTATTATGATAAGTGTTAATAACAATAATTGTAAGTTACCGGTCTTTTGTCTTTTCATAATGAAATCGATTTATAAATATATAAGTGTTTTTACAGACATTAAATAACTGAGCGCAAATTACAATATTTCCAGTCTTAACAGGAGTGTGGATTTTGATTCAAAATTGACTTTTAATTCATCTGTTTTTTCAGAAAGAACGGTATTTTCTACAGGATTAATTACTCTTGCCATGAAAGGCAAACTGATTGTTCTTTCCCCTCCTGCAATTGTATGAATACAAAGCCAGCTTCTCCCGGCATAAAAAACGTCTCCTGATTTTATGTATACATGAACCCCGGCATTTTCAAAAATCTTCCTAAGCTGGGAATCTGTCCATGTTATTTTGTCTTTCACAAAGACATCCTGATTACCCCGGATAATATTAGTTCCCCCTTTATCCGTCAGCAATACTGTAGTTCCCGATTCCCGGAGTTTTTTAATAAGTAACATTTCATCTTCCGACAGATCAGTTAATCCAAGCAGCCATACAGCTTTATATTGATCTGTTGGAATTTTATTTAAATCCGGGCGAAGAAGAAGATCATAAGAGGTTCCTGTTTTTCCCAGAGGATACCGGTTTGACAGGATCTGTTCTGTCAGTGATCCATTGCTGGCATCAAGGAAGCATAAGTGCTCATCATAAACCACACATACCTGTGGTTTCATTTTTCCACCGTCACTCTGTGGATATGAATTATACAGATCTAATGTTTTCCCGATGACATTCAATAATTCAGGATGGCTGAACCACCCTCCCCACATGTCAAACCACCAGCCTCCATATCCATAGGCCAGCATCCTCCCTGCATTTTTCCAGAGGAAGGCAACTGATGTCTTCATGTCTTCCGGACCCAGCCAGACGCCACTTTCATACTGTCCCGGAGGTGCTATATCCGGAGCCTTTTCTTTCAATAAAGTTGTAATACTGGTTCTGGTATCATTTTCTGCAAGCCATAACTTCCCATGCATTTGTACTGATTTAATCGCGAGCATAGGTAGCCAGTCTTCACCAATAACCCGGTTATATGTGTTAGGGCTGGAAAGGTAATCCAGGTCTTTACATTCAAGAAGTTTAGCGAGTGCCCCATGCCCCATGCCCGGATCAGTTACGTAGAAATGATACCCGTAAAAAGCTCCTGTGAGAAGTCTTCTGTTACTGGTCTCTTTAACTGTCCTGCAGAAATATTCAATGTTCTCCTCCAGCACTTCTGAATGAAAATGGTAAGTATCAATCAACCGTCTTTCCAGTGCCGGATCTCTCCACCTGTTATTTCTTCCTTCATTAATATTTCCCGGTTCGGCATCAATGAAAGAGATCTGATTATCATTCCAGGCTTTCCGGAGTTTCATAACATCGCCATTGTATTTAACTGTCAACCATTTACGGAACTCTTCAGTGCGTACCGGATTCCTGTCATCCCGCTGCCGGGCATGGTAAAACCACTCTTCAGTTCCCCCTGCTGCAACATGTATGCCGATAAGGTACTTTGAATATGGGGAACTTAACAGCCAATCCAGACAATCCTCTAAAGCTTTACCGGTTTCACGCCTCCATTTTTCAGATACAAAACACTGACGGAAAGTACTGCCATCAGGTAAGTGGGTGGAAGCATCAGGATTAATCTTTTCCCACCATAAGGGGGCATCAAGGTAAAATCTGATTATAATCTTTGCTTTAGGATCTGCAGTTATAATTTTTTCAAAATCAGTAATTATACTGGAAAAATCGTATTGATTTTCCCCTGTCCACACATGAGTTCTGAAAGGTCCTATCCCCGATCCGGCATTTATTCCCCTTTCACCCATATAAGCCGGGAAACAGTATAAATGAATACCTGTTGCTGCTATTTGCCTGTAATACTTTTCTTCACCCAGATATGACATATAAGCAAACGGCGGATAGGGATTACCATCAATATATAAAACCGGAACATCTTGCGTAGATTTTACTTCTGCCCTGCTTTGGCACAATAACGGATTACAAATCATTAATGAAATGATTAGAAAGCAGTACGACTTACTTATAATCTCCATTCTGAAGAATTTTATTCAATTTCCACATTGTAAAATCTTTATTTTGATGATTTATACAAACAAAGAACCGATATCCTCTGGTTATTTTAAAATGAAATAAAACTACTGATAAGGCATAATATGAAGCATATCAACAGATTCTTGCAGGATCTCATTGATATGCTTCAAAAGAAACTAATAATTTGGATTCTGTTCTATTCTGGCATCCTTATTTGCCTCAATAAAAGAATAAGGTATTGGCCATAGTTTATGATAATCCTGAATCTCATCCTTATTTAGTTCGTTGTATTTACGGACTCGCTCCACAAGTTTTCCCGTGCGGTGAAGAGTGATCCTCCGGGGTTCTTCATAGACCAGCTCTCTGGCCCTTTCATCGAGAATATAGTCAATTGTTACGTCTCCGGGATCAACAGGTTTGGCTTTTGATCTTGACCTTACAACATTGACATCATTCGCCGCGTTAATGAGGTTCCCTTTACCTAAATACGCTTCGGCTCTTAAAAGATACGTTTCGGCCAGACGGAACATATAATTATCCCTGTATGTAGAGCCTGCTGTAGGCCTCAGCGTCTCTTTTTCAGTGTTTGTGATGAGTTCAGCCGGATGTTGACCCGGAGTGGTAATTTTACTCGGGTAAGGGTACCATCTCCAAGCCTGAGCTATCCTGGTGGGACTGGGATATTTTACCGAGCTCGAATCAAAATAGGAAGAATTAGGATTATTATAAATAAAGTCACGTACAATATTATGAGGCGCATTTCTTATATCATTATCCCAGTCACTCAGCCACAGGTCATTTAAAAACCAGTTAGTATTCTTCATCAATGAAACACCATGCCCCCCGGCATTATAGGTTGACATGGGTGAGCCTATAGTTCCCTCCGCCCCGGTAGGATCTTTGAATGTCATCCAGGCAACGGGGCCTGCAATCCTTTCAAGCAAATTTGCATGTTCCGCTCTGGTAGTATTAGTTACCGCCCATGTGCCTATAGATAGAAGATTACCACCTGTAACATCAACATCATATTGTATTACCCATAAAGCTTCCTTGTTTCCACTGCTCCGGTTCTGATTCCCGACCCTGAACAGATCCCAGTAAACATCTCCGGGTTTTGTAAATTTAAGACGCTTATCCTGGGGATTCTGATTTGCCATACTCCCGAAACGCTCAGTCATCAGGGAGGTTTTGGGATCATCAATTACAATCGTAGCTGCCTGAATAGCCTCATCGTATTTCTGAAGAGCAATATATGTTTCTGCCAGAAGATGCTGAGCAACAAGATTTGATATCCTTCCATCTGCTACTTTGTCAATGGCAGGCAAATTGTTAGCTGCTTCAGTAGCGTCATTTATTATATGGTTCAATACTTCTTCCCTGGTAGCCCTGGCATAATCTGTCTTGGGACTGGTCACCTCTTCCAGATTCAAAGGAACTCCTCCATACAGATAAACGAGATATCTGTATCCAAATGCTCGCATAAATTTGGCTTCAGCAACAATTGCTTTTTTCTCATCTTCTGTCATCTTCGAATCATCTGCACGGGAAATGATAGTATTTGCATTTGCGATCAGTTTATACCAGGCGTTCCATTGGGCATTTACAATGTTGTTGGTTGGTACGAGAAAAACAGAATGACCACCAAAACGGGCTGCCGAACTTAGCTGATATCTTCCGTCATGGGCAATATCGGTACTTGTATAATACGGAAAGGATCCTGATGTCCCATGAGTCTGGTATGCACAGAAACGGACTCTGCTATATAATTCAGTGATTGCACTTTCAAAATCCTTTTTGGTCACATAAGAGTTTTCAGGACTGAAGAAATCAAGTGGAACTTCATTCAGGAATTCCTCCTCGTTGCATGAAATGGTGAAGATCAATAAAAAAACGGCCAATGCGTATTTTACTATATTTTTTGAATTTTTCATTTTTCTCAGTTTTACAGTTAGAACGAAATATCAGCTCCCATGGTAAATGACTTCATGACCGGGTATGGAGTAGTACTACCGATTCCCTGATTGGTCTCCGGATCCCAGCCATCCCAGTTAGTAAGAGTCATCAGGTTTTTCCCGCTGACATATACTTTTAAACCTTCAATTCCGAACTTATTAATAATCGACTCACTTATCTGGTATGCAAGGGATATATCCTGCAATCTTACGAAACTTCTTGAAAGGTATCTGTCAGCGCTGATCTGGGGAGCCTGATAAATAACGGAATATTTGGCATCCGGATTGGTCACAGACCAGAAATCATAGAAGGACCAGGTGTTGGCGTTGGCAAAGTTACCTGTTGAGTTTAGAGTTAATCCACCGGTGGCCTGACTGCCAAGATACCCGTCTTTCCCTCCCTGTATGGAATTAATGAAAAATCTGAGAGTAAAGTTTTTATATTTCAGGTTATTTTGCAGACTTGCCATGAATGCCGGTTCTGTTCTTCCCAGAAATACTCTGTCAAGATCAGCTGATATTTTACCATCACCGTTCTGGTCAACTATCCTGTAATTACCCGGGTAATATCCTGTAGGTCTGGTATCGGCAATCTGATAAATTCCGTCGATCTCGTAATGATAAATAGTCCCGATCGATTTTCCAATAAACAAACCGCTGGAAATCAGGTCATCTTCTTTACCATCACCATCGGCATCTTCACCCAATAAATGGACAATTTTATTACTGTTAGACGAGAAATTTACGCTGAAATCCCAGCTGAAATCCCTTGACTGTACAGGAATTGCCTGTATGGAGAATTCAAGTCCGGAATTAGCTACTTCCCCGATATTAGTCTTTATTGATGAAAAACCTGTAACCTGAGGTATAACCATATTCCAAAGCAAATCAGTGGTAGTGGTTTTATAGAATTCAAAATTACCCTTGATCCGGCTTTTAAGAATTCCGAAGTCGATTCCAACATTCAATCCTGCAGTTTTTTCCCATGTAAGATCATTGTTGGCCAGGGACGTTATTGCCTGTCCCATTGAAGTTGAAGCTCCGTCGCCGAATACGTACTTATATTCATCGATCGCAGATACCTGGGCAATTGAGCTGTACCTGGAAGTCTGGTTTCCGTTCTGACCGTAGCTGACACGCAATTTCAGCAAGTCAATTACAGGTACTCTGAAAAACGATTCATTGGATAATGTCCATCCTACTGCTATCGACGGAAACGTAGCGAATTTATTGTTTTTAGCAAATCCGCTGAAACCATCCCGTCTCCATGTTGCCGTAGCCAGGTATCGGTCCCTGAAGTTATAATTCACCCTTGCCATCTGGTATAGCGAGGATTCTTCCCATGCACTTGACCTGATCCTTTGAGTAATTGCCTGTTGCAAACTATTGTATGACAGGCTCATATTAGGTATGTTCTCCCCCTCAGC
>DNOQ01000455.1:0-7136 GCA_003501665.1 Bacteroidales bacterium
GAAGCACGGAGTAAAGTAGCTTTTCATTTCATGGTTTTTTTACCACAGAACGCGGAGAACCATAGAGTAGAAAAGAAATAATGAAGAAATAAATGTGAAATGAATTTATTCTCTGTGTACCTCTGTGACCTCTGTGGTGAGAAAAAAACCATAGGTTAATACGGAGTCAGATGATTTGACATTTAACGGTATCCAAGTCACTTCATCTTCTTCACGCCATCCTCCAAAAACTCCCTGAGCGCCGTTGCATTGTTTAGTAACTTTTCATTTGATACCCCCCCTGGGCCAGAACATGTCAACCAGAATCTTGTAGTTTTCCCCCGGCTCTTCCTGATCGTAAACCCTTCTCAGTGTAATCATATGAATCGTTTTAAAGGACTATAAATCAAACATTAAATGTAGCAATTTGCCTGGAAGCGGTAACTGTTTATTGCCAGTTCTTTCAGTTGAATTACCGTTTGACCTTGATGTTGACCTTAAGCCCGACAGTGTCTGGACGTATAACGAAACACCCAACGACCATACTCTGTTCCTGTATCTGATTGACGGGACTCTGGCTGCTGATGAGGCCCTGTCTGAATTTGAAGAGAAAGCCTGTGCAATGCTGATGTCTGCGTCATCCGGCAGCAGCTCTGAATTTGACGAGGTGCGGGTGAAAGCCGGACCAGGCGGGGCAAGATTTCTTCTTGTGGCTGCCAGACCTCTTAAGGAACCTGTTGCATGGGGCGGACCTATCGTCATGAATATCGGGGAAGAACTGAATGAAGCCTTCAGAGAACTGGATGAAAGGACGTTCATAAAGCACGACAAGCCGCTTGAACTTTAGGTTAATTGTCGGACTGGTTCCAAGGTATTTGATCAGGTTCAGAGCTTTCTAAGAATCCTGGATCCGGATCTCTGAAGTCATTTCCATCGTTTTTCTGTAAACAGCGCTGACACCGCAGTATTTCTCGGAAGAGAGATCGATGGCTTTCTGCAGCTTGTCAAGCGGGAGATCCCTGCCTTTGAACTCGTATATTACATGCATTTTGAAAAAATGCTTTGGATATTCTTCCGTCAGGTCTCCTTCAACAATTACATTCAACCCGTCAATATCAATCCGCATTTTCTTCAGTATGGCAACGATGTCCATTGCAGTGCAGCCGCCGAGGGCTGACAACATAAGCAGTTTCGGCCTGGGTCCGCGATCTTCCCCGCCTGAAGCAGGACCGGCATCGATTATTAGTTTGTGGCCATTTATTTCCGATTCAAAGGCCATGTTCTCAAGCCACTTTGTGGATACAGATTCCTTGTGTGCCATGGTATTACTTTGATTACAAATGTAATGTATAAGGATGAAGTATCTGTGTCAGGCAACTTTCTGAATCTGCTTAATAAGAAAATCCTTTGTTTTTATACCAACGAAACGTTCTACTTCCTTTCCGTTCTTAAACAACACCATAGTGGGGATGTTCCTGATTTTAAATTTATTAGCCAGCCCCTGATATTGCTCCACATCAATCTTCCCGACAAAAGCATTACCGTTCAGGTCTCCAGCCAGGTCGTTCAATACTGGTGCCATCATCCTGCAGGGGACGCACCAACCTGCCCAGAAATCAACAAGAACGGTTCTGTTCTTTGTCTGATGCTGAAAATTCTTGTCAGTAAGCGTAAGTATGTTTTCACTGTCTTCCACAACAGGAATGTTTTTCATTTTTGATCTTGCAAAAAGATATAGCACTGCAAATGCAAGCAGCAATGCTCCGAGGATTATCAGTACTGTGTTCATATTAAATTTCTGCCGGTTGTTTCTTTTTGGTCTTTAAATCATTGATGTACGTTGAAGCAGCAAGGGCGGCTACGGTTCCGTCTCCAACTGCAGTTGTCACCTGCCTGTATTTTTTGACCGTGCTGTCGCCTGCCGCATATACCCCTTCAATATTTGTGGTCATATTGCTGTCAACAATTATTTCACCCCATTGGTTTAGGTTTACTTTTCCTTTCAGGAATTCAGTATTGGGAACGTAACCGATGAAGATAAAAGCTCCGTCAGTTTTGAAATTCCTGATTTCTCCTGTTGCGAGATTTTTTATATCTACGCTTTCAAGCTTTTCATTTCCCAAAAAGCCTGTGAGAACTGATTCCATAAGAAAGCTGATCTTAGGATTTTCACGAGCTTCCTCAACAGCATGTTCAAAAGCCTGGAAGTGATCAAACTGGTGTACCACTGTCACTTTGCTGGCATATTTAGTAAGGGAGACAGCTTCTTCAAGGGCTGAATTTCCTCCTCCTATCACAATGATCTCCTTATCGGTGAAAAAATCACCGTCACAGGTCGCACAGTAGGATATTCCCCTGCCCTTGTACTCGTCTTCTCCCTTTACGCCGAGGGTTCTGGATCTTCCGCCCGGAGTAAGAATTACAGCGTCTGCAGTATATTCAGTTCCATCTGAGAGAATTACACTTTTAATAGTATCATTCAGCCCAAGTCCGGATATAGAGATACCAGTTTTAATCTCGCAGCCAAAATTCTTAGCCTGTTTCTTCATTATGCTCGAAAGCTGGTAGCCGCTTATGCTTTCCACACCCGGATAATTTGCTATTTCGTGTGTAAGCACCATCTGTCCGCCTACCGTGCCTTCATTTAAGATCAGTGTTCTTATCCTTGCCCTGGAAAGATATATCCCTGCCGTCAGGCCGGCCGGGCCGGCACCGATAACGATGGCGTCATAATGATTGACAGTGTTCATATTTAAGCCTTTACAGTTGTTGAAAACTCCTTGTCGAGGATTGCCTTTACCTGCTCCCTTGTCTGGATGCTTGAGGTTGCCCTTACAACTTTCCCGTCCCTGTAGTAAATGGTGAACGGAATTCCCATAAATCCCTGCACCTCGGGAAGAGACCTGATAATGCGAGCTTCGGGATTATCAAACTCCATATCAAAGAACTTTACATGTTTGTATTCATCCTCAAGTTCTTCAGCAATTTCGTAAACCGGAATGCACATGGGGCCCATACGTCCGCATATTACCATTACATTTGGATTTTCACTGACAGCCTTTTTCAGATCAGCTGCCGATTCGAGATGTTTCAGATTTGTGTATAACATGGTAAGTGATTTTAAAATTTCTTCGGCAAAAGTACCAGGTCCGGATGTAATGAGAAAGGATATCATGCCTGAAGAGAATTATCCCCCGGTTGAAACAGATCAACTTATTTATTGATTTAAATTAACTTTGTGCCTTATTCTTCTTAATCTTAATATTTTTCGTGCATGAAGACCATATTAGAGACAGACAGGGAATTCATCTGCGATATCCAGGCGCCTTGTTTCAGGGATCTGACACCGGAAGAGGCGGAATTTATAAGGGCAGGGAAAACACAGGTCCTTTTCAGAAAGGGAGACAACCTGACCAAGCAGGGGGCTTTTACATCTTACATTTTATTTATTATTCACGGCCTGGCAAGGCAATATCTTGAAAGCGACAGCACTAAAACTTTCAATCTCAGGGTCATCAAGCCGGGAGATTTCCTTGGCTTGTCTGCAGTGTTTCATGAAAACATTTTTGGTTATTCTTCCAGTGCTCTTACCGATTGCCAGGCTTTTCTTATTGAAAAGGAAGCACTTGCTAAAGTCATTAAACAAAACGGACTGTTTGGATTCAGCCTTATTAAAAGATATTGTGAACAGAATAACATTTATCTTAATATGATAAGGAGCCTCAATTATAAGCAAATGTACGGCCGGCTTGCAGAAATATTATTGTATATGGATTCTTTTAAAGATGATAATCCGGAAATCTTCCAGCTTCTCTCAAGAAAGGATCTGGCTGATTTTGCGGGGATCTCAACTGAAAGTACCGTGAAGCTCCTCAAATCATTTGAAAAGGACGGTCTGATAGAGCTTCACGATAAGGATATAGTACTAAAAAACCACGAAACACTTGCTGAAATAAGCCTTAGGGGATAGTACCCGGCATGCTTCCGGAAAAGATATGAGATGAATGAACATGAATTGATTAAGCTCATTCTTCAGGGTGAGAGGGATAAGTTCAGGATCTTTGTCGAAAAGTACCAACAAATGGTCTTCCGGACCTGTATGGGTTTTGTTCATAACAAGGAAGATGCTGATGATCTGACACAGGAGGTCTTCATTCAGGCTTACCAGTCATTGCCTGATTTCAAAATGAAATCGGCTTTTTCCACATGGCTTTACAGGATAGCAGTAAATGCCTCTTTGAATAAAGTCAGAAAATCTGCCGGAACATCCTTTATACAGCGGCTTGAATCTTTCTTTGGCGCTGAAAATAGCAAAACCAGCCAGTTGACAGCATCTGATACGGACGATCCTGAAAATATCATTATTAAAAAGGAACATTCCCAATGGCTTCAGAAAGCACTTGACAGTCTGCCTGAAAATCAGCGAACTGCCATTGTACTAAGCAAATATGATGATCTTTCACAAAAGGAAATTGCAGAAATAATGAAAACAACTGAAGGCGCTGTTGAGGCCCTTCTGCAGAGAGCCAAAATGAATCTCCGCGAAAAATTATCTGGTGGCAGAATAATAAACCATAATTAACCGTAGGAAAATAATAAGTTTTGTTTCTAACCATAAAAATCAATTAAAAATGAATTGTCAGTTATGTCAGGAAAATCTGGATGCATACCGCGAGGGCAGGCTGCCTGCCGGTATGATGACTCAGGTTGAGTCGCATCTCAAAACATGCGATTCATGCAAAAGGCTAAGTGAAATTCAAATTCTTGCCGGCAGGGTGATAAGTGTTGAAAAAGAGACGGATGTTGATCCATTTCTTGTAACAAGGGTTATGGCTCAAATTGAAAGACTTGACACGGAAAGTTTTGAGAATATACCACTGGTCGCAAGGATATTGCGGCCGGCTCTCATAACATTGTCGCTTTCTGTAGCTGTCCTTTTCGGGATCATGCTTGGAAATTTGTCACGCCCTGCAGGAAATACCGGCAAGATACCCCTTGAACTTGCGCTTATCAATGACGCATCTCTGGAATCAGTTGATATTCTCTCACTGGAATAGGAGGTAATTATGAAACCGGAAAACAGGACCAGAATGATGATATGGGCAATAGTAGTACTTGCAGTTTTGAATATTACCACAATTCTGACAATTATTTACCATCGCCATCAACCCCGCCCTGAAATAACAGTGCCTGTATCCGGCACGATCGGGGAGGAGAATTCATCAGTAAGATTCAGCGGCCGCTGGTTCAGGGATGAACTTGACCTTAGCGCTGAACAGATGAACAGATTCAGGGAATTCAATCCGGCTTTCCGGCAGCATGTCAGGGATATCAATCTTGAATTGAATGATCTGCGAAGACTTATGCTGGAGGAAATGTCATCTCCTGCCTGCGATTCTGCAAGATTGAATTTGCTGGCTGATTCAATAGGCCATTTGCATGCAGACCTTAAAATACTGACATACAAGTATTACATGGATTTTAAAGTGATAATTAGAGAAGACCAGAAAGAAAAACTCGATAATATGTTCGGGGAAATGTTTGCCACGGATGTTCAGACCGGGAGATACGGACCCGGAGGTCCTTACGGAAGGGGACGGGGCAGGCGATTTATAAATTAATCATTTTGTGAAACTAAAAATTTATGGTTATGAAGACAAAACTTTTTATTACAGCACTTGGGATTGCCGCTTTAACTACCATGGCTTCGGCACAGGAAAAAAGCACGGCAGGGGATCAGAAATTAGCCACACAAACAGCAGCAGGAAGATACGTCGATGCTGACAATAACGGGGTATGCGATTATTATGAGGTAAATGGCCGCAATAACGGTAACGGACGCAGGATGGGGAATGCCCAGGGTGTTCAGGGCCGAAGAGGCATGGCAGCCGGACAGGGCAGGGGTATGAGACCGGCCCAGGGTCGCGGAATGGGTCCCGGCCAGGGCAAAGGACTTGCTCCCGGAGGACCAAATTTCGTAGATGAAAACAAAAACGGAATATGCGACCTCAGGGAAACACCTGCAAAAAGGTAAAAACTGAAATCAAAAAATCAGATCATTAATAAAAAATTATAAACTAATGAAACCCACATGATTGACCACAAACATAAACACGATAAGAATATAATTTTCAATCATGTGCGGTTCCCTGTCTGCCGACAGGCAGGCATCATACCATTAAAATCAAAATTCTATTATGATGAAAACAATTAAATATATGATAATCAATGGTTTTGTTGTGAGTCTGCTTTTATTGACAGGCTCATGCACCAAAGAAGCCAATGATCCTGCAATCGCCGGGAACAACCTGCTGAATGTTGCCGCCGATGGCACAACGCTGCTGGTTGGCAGTAACCTTGGCGCCTGCCTGACGGAGGATCTGTCATTCACGGATGATGAACTTGAAATCCTTCTTCATATGAAGGAAGAAGAGAAACTGGCCGGGGATGTTTATACCTTCCTGTTTGAAAAATGGGGAATTCCTGTTTTTTCAAATATATCAAAGGCTGAAGACACCCATTTAAATGCAGTAAAGTTCCTGCTTCAAAATTACGGAGAAGAATATACTCAGACCGGAGACCCCGGTTTCTTTGATGATTCTGATTTTCAGGAATTATACGCTCAGCTTGTTGAAAAAGGATCCGGATCAATTGAAGCTGCTATGGAAACCGGAGCCCTGATTGAGGAACTGGATATAAAGGATCTGGAAGAGTACCTGAAAGTTGTTGAAAATGAAAATATTAAGATGGTATTTGAAAATCTGCTCAGAGGATCCGGGAACCATCTGAGGGCTTTCAATCGCCAGCTGGAAAATCTTGGTGCTGAATATATTCCTGTTTACATTACTCAGGAAGAGTATGACCAGATAGTCAGCACTCCAAATGAAACGGAAAACGGCAATCAATCAGGCAATCAGCAAAGAGGAGGAAGACAGTACAGGGGAGGAAGATAGAGTTGACTGAGTGAAATAAAAAACCCCGCGACTTTTCGCGGGGTTTTTTCTGCAATGCAGCACTTGGAACAATATTATTCAATCAATGACTGACCTAAACTGCTTATGTTAAACCCTTTCAGGGTTTTACATCAGGAGGTGAGCTGTGGCCACCGGTTGCACCGGTGGTTATTCACATAAAACCGCTGTCGCGGTTTTCTCACC
>DNOQ01000455.1:7201-7921 GCA_003501665.1 Bacteroidales bacterium
TTTACAATCTTCTTCTGCCGCGGTTATTCTCACCAAAAGGGAATTTACAATCTGCCGCTATCGCGGTTTTCGGTGACCGAACCGCCAGCAATCTGCTCTGAAAGAGCGCTTAATGAACCATTGGTACAACAACCTGCTCTGAAAGAGCGCTTAATCAACAAAACCAAATGCTGTAATTTGCTCTGAAAGAGCAATATGTGAATAACCTCCGGTGTAACCGGAGGTCAGAAGTATACTAATGTGTGTCAACTCTGAAGGAGTTGAATATTACGATCAGGGAAAAAACCGCTTCCCTTAATCCACTTGGATGATGACACTTTGATATCCTTTACAAAATCCACGGGTGCAATTGACGGATTCATATCTGTAAGAATATGAATATGATTTTCAACTCCATTGATACGGTAAAGGAAACTTTCCCTGTTTTTAATTATTCCTGTGATGTAGGCATAAAGCTGACCGGAGTTTTCCGGATTAATTGTTGGCTTACTATCCTTTGTTCTGAAAACAATGTGATAGAGATGTTGACGATAGCTTGACATTTTTTTAGCAATTAGGTTTATAATACAACGAGACAGCGCCAAGTTAGGAAAAAGTGTATTTGACCTGCAAAAAATATTAAACCCTTTCAGGGTTTTACATCAATGGGTGGGATGTTGCCGCCGGTTACACCGGCGGTTATTCACATTAAACCGCTGTCGCGGTTTTCTCACCAAGGAT
>DNOQ01000048.1:0-2633 GCA_003501665.1 Bacteroidales bacterium
AAGGGACGGGCTTCGGCAGGAGGATTTTGAAAACCGGAGTATAAATCCACGCTGTCCGGCCTCTGACAGCTGTTCAACGTTACAGCAAGGCTTATGGCAAAAAATATAAGGATTGTACCGGGGAATTTTCTGTTTTTGCATGAAATACCGCCTGTAATTGTCAACCCGAGAGCAGACAGCAGAATGTTGCTAATAAGTTCCCTTCTTCTCATAATTCGCTTATCTTACTTTCAAAAATATAATCCCCTGAGCCTACATTATATACTGCAAAGTCATTCACAATCCGGAAAAATTTTACATCTGACTTTTTCTTTATTTTTTTACCATTCTCAATGACATCTTCCTTTTTAACTGCCGGTACAAAAACTGTAGCAGTTGATCCGACCGGAACACTTATATTCATTGTTATTTTATCATTCTCTTTCTTCCAGGCAATTCCGCTTATTCCATAAGGAGTCAGATTGGAATATGAAACCTGTGACACATCGCCTGCCGGTTGTGGCCGGAAAATGATATGGCGGTATCCGGGATAAGCTTCATCCGCATTCATGCCGGCAAGTTTTCTGTACAGCCATACCAGTCCACCTCCAAACATGGGATGGTTACCTGAACCGGGTTTGTCCCAGTGCTCCCATGATGTTGTCACACCCTGCTCGAGCCAATATCCGTATGACGGCATCGTCCGTCTGTTCATAGCTTCATAAGCCAGTTCATTTAATCCGTTCTCTGCAAGCACTTCGAAGAAGAATTGTGTACCGAAGATTCCGGTATCAAGATTGCCCCCGTTTTCTTTGATATCATTTTTCAGAGCTTCTGTTACCCTGGCTTTACGATCATCAGGAACTCCCATCCTCAGTGCAAAAATATTACCCCCGTACTTTCCGTAAGTGCCGTTTACAGGATCAAAAAACTTTTCCATAAAGGCATTCCGTGTTCTCTCTGCGGTCCCTTTATACCTTTCGGCATCTTCTGCCTTACCAAGTATACCGGCAACTCTTGAAGTAATATCAGCACATCTCCACAGATAGAATGTATGGACCATGTTGTCGGGAGGCAGTTCATAAGGCGCAACCCAGTCTCCCAGGTTCATCCATCTCAGTGGTTTACCATCTCTGCCTTTAGCCTGTGAAAACATGATACCTTCATCATCTGTCCATGTGAGCATATATCTGATATACCCTTTCATTGCCTCATAACTATCCCTTAGAATATCTATATCACCATAATGTATGTAAAACTCCCATGGCATAATGCTTATAGCAGCTCCCCAGGCAACACCACCTCCGCAGCCAGGCTGCCACGGAGCACCATTCGGGACATAACCGGTCTCAGGATTGGAGGCTCCAATTATATCATGTATCCATTTGTTATAAAATGCCCTTGAATCGAAGTTATGCATAACTGTCACGCAGGCAACCTGACCATCTCCGGTATATGCCGATCGTTCCCTGTTCGGACAATCACTTGCAATCCCCCCATGCATATTGTCTGTCTGGCTTCGCCACCAGATCCTGTTAATATATTCAAACATGTTATTGGAACATTCAAATCTGCCTGTAGTCTCAACGTAAGTATATACAGCTTCGGCAGTTATCTGATCTTCTTTAAGTTCTCCGGGCCAGTTGATGATTTCCACTTCCCTGTATACAAACCAGTTGAACCGGGCGTGGTATGATTCATCGCCAGAGCCCTTCATTATATAAGAATTCTCTCCGGATGGAGTCTGGTGCAAATATTTTATCTCAATTTTTCTGCCTGCTTCACCCTTCATTTTTTTCAGATGAACCCAACCCGATATCTCCTGTCCGAAATCTACCCTGTAATGTCCTTCCCCGAGCTTCTCAGTTTTAACAGGACTGATTATTTCCATAACACGGTCAGGATAAGCCATATGAGCCATTAATTTCCCTTCCGGTGCTATTTTCAGTGATACTTTTTCCCAGCGGGAATCATCAAAACCTGCTTTGCACCAGTCTGGTTGCTCGAGGCGTGCATCATAATGCTCCCCATAATATACCATATCCATAAGAATCGGGCTTCCTGAAGCTTTCCATGTTTCGTCACTTATTAACATTTCCCCGCTTCCATCATCATAACATACGTGGAGCTGAAGCAGAAAACGTGGTGTCCCATATCCTGCGGTCCAGTATTTGGCAGGATTGTAAAATCCATTACCCAGGATTGCACCCACGACATTTGATCCATTCTTTAACTGATCACTGACATCGTATGACAGGTAAAGAACTTTATATTCCCTGAAATTATCGTCGAGTGGAATATTTTCCCTGGGCAATGAGGGGCGTTTTCCGTAATTGGTCTGGTTCGGCACCAGTACATCTTTCCCGATCTTATTTCCGTTTAGATACAATTCAAAATATCCCAGACCGGTTACAAAAGCGACTGCCCTGGTCACTTTTTTATTGACGCTGAATTCCTTTCTGAGAAGTGGTGCAGAAGGGGGCAGTTGTTCAGGCATTTTTACACCCGGATTGGAAGGTTTCGGCAGCGGTTCCTCTCCCTGCCATGGTGCTCCGATCCATTTTGCCTTCCATTCTGAGGGGTCAAGAATACCCATGTTCCAGCAGGCAGGTTCACTCCAATCTGAAACATTTCCTTTTCCGTCCCATACTCTT
>DNOQ01000048.1:2683-3706 GCA_003501665.1 Bacteroidales bacterium
TTATCTCCCATGCAGTCTGAGATTGCCCCCTCTCACCCGAACCGGTAATATTAATCCATGACAACCGGGGATTTACAACATCAATAACCGGTGGATCTTTCAGATATTCACAGGTCAGATTAACGGGAGTTATTTTTGCTTCAAGGAAAAGAAGTGGAGATAACAGGAATAGAAGCAGGATTACTTTTGTTTTCATAAAATAGTATTAATATGAATCACAATAAGCTCTTTGTGCAACTTAGTGACTTAGTGCCTTGGTGGCAAAAAGAAAATGCCACTAAGACATAAAGGCGCTAAGATTCACTAAGCCAATATATTATACTCCAATCTGACTTAGAGTTTGGATAAAAAAGTTAATTACAGTCAATTAAAAACAAATTCCAGCTGAGTTTTTCCTCTGGTCAAGTCAGGCTCAATATTTTTTGCTTCCCTGAAAAGATTCTTTTCCGGGTAACCGATCTTTATACTGAACTTATTCCTTTTGAATACTTTTGGGATGAATTCATTTCCATTGATCCTGACAATGTACTCAAGTTCACCGGTTGACTGGTTGGTTATCTGTATCACGGGATCAGGATCTCCTGTTATTTTTAATAAAGGAAGCCAGGCAGCGGCCACTCTGCCATAATTATCCATCTGACTGACAGTAAACGGCCATCCCGGGAACTGGCTGTCATTTAACGGTTTTGAAACATCACTCAGAAAATGCCAGCATTCAACTGTTATATCGCGGGTCTCCTTGTTAAAGATCACAAATCCAAGGCCTCCGGATTTCTTATTCTGAAATTCATAACGGTTTTGTATACCACCGAATTCCCCCGGATTACCTATTGCATAAACATAATTAGGATTACCGAATGCATCCCTGTATTCGCCGGTATTTGGCAATCCGTGAGCTGGTCTGTTACTGACGGGATAATTCAGTTCATCGGGACGGAACCACCGGGAATATCCCACAGCAATTGCAGGAGGGACGAATGACCAGCCGGCATCACGATAGTCATTTATACCATACTGTACCAG
>DNOQ01000182.1 GCA_003501665.1 Bacteroidales bacterium
GGCTAAGTTCGAATTTTGCCGGTTTTCCTTCAATATCTTTATAGCTGATTACACCCTTCGGTACCTCTCCTTTCAGTTCTTGTAAAGTGGCATAATTGAATTGTAAAATAGTCGCTCTTGAAGAGGCATCAACCCCCTCTATTTTTAATAAGTTTTCTTCAAAACTATCCCATTTGTTTTTCTTGTAAAGTGCTTATGCAAAAGCACCCAGAGCAGGCAGTGATATAAGATTTCTGATAACTTCGCGTCTTTCAAAACTGCCTTCGGTTACAGTGGCTTTTTCCGGAACCGGTTTTCTGGCTTTTTCCTCTCTCCATAGAAAATATAGTCTGTCAAGGCCAAACATATACCCGGGTGATACAAAAATAAAGGTGATAAGAACTAACCACTCGATCAGGTTTCGGTTTACCCACAAGTAATTTCCTTCGGCAGGTGCACGGTTTCCGGCTTGTGGACCCGCACGATGGCGGAAGACAGCTCGTTGAATGTGTCGCCCATCTTTGATCCCATGACGACACGGTAAACCCCCGGTTTCTGGTAAGTGTGTTTGACCGGTGAGCCTTTAGCCGTCGCCCCGTCCCCCATATCCCAGTGAGCGTTCCTCAGATTACCTTTGAATCTATACGTCACGGGCTTGCCGGCCAGTACCGGCCCATCGAGCGGAACAATCGCCCCTGAACCCATGCTGCGTACCACCTGGGTAGACCTGTTTTGCGCCCCGGCGCATCCTGACAACAGGCCAAGGAGGAGGCTGAAAATCAGCATAACCACGGCCGTCCGGCGAACAAACTGACCCTGGTTCGGCATGGGATTTCTCCTACTTTGAACTGTTATACCCACAACGTGCCGTTTTTGCGCTTTTAACGGCAGACACGCTTTGCCGTTCACAAATTCCTTGAAAAAACCTTTGTTCTTTTGCAATTTAAAATCTTTTTGATAGATTATTTATTCCACAATCCAGCTATTTTTCTCTACAGCTTTGTTAAATTCCTCTATTAATGCAGGGTCTAATTTGGCCAGGTTTATCCATTCGTGATCGCCATAAACGCCGGTTTTTGAGTAATCAAAAGGAGTAAATCCGATTTTACGGGCTACTCTTGTATTCCTGAAGCGAAAATCAAAGTTTTGAGGGTCAGTAAAGAGCGGATCGGCCACGATGGAGTTCCTGTCTCTACCAGGTTCCTGCCATTCGGCAAACGATAATCCGTAAAATTCAGGGGACGGCTCTCCTGCTCTCCAATAGCAATTACGATCAAAATTCACTTTTATTTTTGTTCCATTATCTCTACCCCACACATCTGATATTATTTCTCCATTTGCCTGATAGATGATATTGTTTGTAAANNTGTGTATGACAGATGCTCCTCCACTCTTGAAATCTCGATAGCCGATTTTTTGATAAAGGCTAAAATATTGTTCCGTATAATATTATCCTTGCCGTAATGCTGATGAAATCCGGCGTTTTTACATTTGTATACCAGATTGTTTTCCATTTTAATACCAGTAGAGCCTTCATCGGTATAGAGTCCCCAGCCGCCGTAATGGTAGGAATAAACATGGTGTATCACATTATTGCTTACGGTAGTGCCTTCGGAGGGGCCCAGGGTATATACTCCTCCCATGTCGTCAAGCTCTCCCCATCCAAGGTGATGGATATGGTTGAACTCTATTTTATTTCGTTTTGAAGGACTGAACGAATAGCCCCATACCCAGCCGGCAGATATACCTGAGTATCGAAAGTTTGCAATATCATTATGCGTGATGACGTTATCGCTGCTATGAAAAATAATTACGCCCACCGCGCAGGGGAATACATAACCCCCGTGCTGAATAATGTTGTTATGCACCGTTATATGGTTCGTAACCTCTGCACTTTGGTCAGGGTTTAACCGGGTATCACCAATCTTTATTCCGCCGGCCCCAAGGTCGTATAAATGGCATCTTATGACGGAACTTTTAGAACAGTTCCGGCGAAACCAGATACAGTAAAGCCCTGTGTTGGCGATTTCACAGTTATAAAATTCAATGTGATCAGCAAAATCAACCATAACAGTTGCTTCCACAGGATTCGCAGCCTGGTTAGATTCATCGCCCTGGAAGGGGGTTTTATACCCGGCAACACGAAACCGCAAGTTCTCAAAACGGATATGGCTCACGTTATTACCCTGGTTTTCATCCCCGGTGATTACGATGAATTTATCGATGGCAGGCACCATGCATTCGGTGTTGTCAATGGTTTCTCCGGGCATGGGGATGTAGTACAAATATCCGTCTTTGGAGAGATACCACTCTCCGGGGTCATCCAGCGCCTCACGATAATTTTCCACTACGGAACGGGTATTGGAATCTATACGGTTCCATGGTTTCATTCCTATTCCTACCGTAAAGAAAGAAGAATCAGCAAGATTGATTTCCAGTATCCGCTTTCGTGTATTGTCCCATTTATGGTAGAATACAGTCAACACATCATTTACGTCAGTTTTTGATGCATCAAACAGAAATCCTGCATCAGAAGGCCTGGGTTTTATCTTTTGGGATGCCAGGAGCGCCCTTCGCCCGCCTGATTCCTCCAGAATTGTTTCAGAAGCATCCTTCACCAAGAAAAAGTTTCCTCTGTTTGGCGTCTGTGCCCTGAAACGGCGTTGACCGTTGATGTACATCTGCTCAAAAGTGAAACCGTACTTTACAGTTTCAGGGATAAAAACGCGCCACAGGTTTTCGCCGGCCACTTCAAATTTGTCTGTTTTAAATCCACCATAAAAAACGGGCAGATTATCTGGATCTGCTGTATATACAACCGGAGCCTGTGCTGTTCCCCCGTCAGCAGGTTCAAGTTTCAGGGGTTCCGTCATAAAATAATTACCCGGCATCACATGGATATACACGGTATCTGTAACAGATAACAAATTCCCGGCACGTAGTTTTCTGACGTGGTCACGTGCTCCTGCAAGAGATGCGAGAGGTTTTTCTTTGGTACCTTCATTCAGGTCATTTC
Organism: Bacteroidales bacterium; assembly: GCA_003501665.1. GTDB lineage: Bacteria > Bacteroidota > Bacteroidia > Bacteroidales > VadinHA17 > LD21. Next base: position 2,996 of record DNOQ01000182.1, read on the forward strand.
CTGCGGTTGAAACATATATCCGGTGTGCAGGAAAGGCGATAATTACCTGGAAAAACAATAAAGCTAAAAAAAAGGCTGATTTCTTCATAATTGAATGATATTAAATATTATAAAAAACTCCGGCCCCGCTTCATAACGACGAGCTGATTACTATTTCTGCCGTGGCCAGCCCCTGGGATGAAGCTTTCAGGGTGATCTCTCCCGGTTTGTTTTCCGAACGTATGATCACCTGGCAGCGCCCCTGGTAAGCTTTTCTTCCGAATTGTTTATAGCTTTCCGTACTCATGGGATTGGAACTTCCAACAGCCACAATGGATCCGGGTCCCTGAATTTCGAAATTCACCAGGTTTTCGGCCACAGGATTGCGAATACCATTATCATCAAGCAACTGTACAGTAATATAACTCAGGTCCTGTCCGTCTGCCCCGATCGTGGTACGATCGGCAGATAAGGCAATTTTCGTCACTTCGCCGGCTGTTCTCAGTTCGCTGGTTGCCAGAACTTTATTCCCTTCGTATCCTTTTGCACTGAGCGTTCCTGTCTCGTAAGGCACCTTCCACGTGGCGATCCATTTATTGGACCTGTTGGTTTTCTTCCTGCCGAGAGACCTGTCGTTCAGGAATAATTCCACCTCCGGGCATGAGCTATACACTTCAATCTCCAGTTCCTTCCCTTCATATCCCTGCCAGTTCCAGCAGGCTGCCACATCCTGCCAGTTCCATGGCCTCCGCCCCTCTTTGTCCGGGAACGGGAAGGAGGGAAGGGGAGGTTTGACAAAAATGGACAGTTGCTTCCCGTCACCCCAGAGCACATCGCGGTAATAGGATTGAGGACGTTTCCACCCGCAGATGTCTATATCGCCGCAATAGGCATGGGTCCAGGGAAAATAAGGGGAAGGATTCCTCAGCCCCAGCCAGCCAATGCTTGCTTCACCGAGGTAATCATACCCGGTCCAGACAAAATCACCGATGACCCAGGGATAATCCACTACTGCCATCCAGAATTCAAATGCTCTTGGAGGATGGGATTCCGTGGAAACTATGATCCTGTCGGGAAGGCGCTGGTGATCTTTTACGTAATTTTCTAATGCATAATTATATCCGGCTACATCCAGGGTAGCAAAAAACGGATCTTTGTCGGGATTTACATAATGGACTCCCGAGGTGATCATACGTGTATTGTCGAGCTGCCTCACATAGTCACTCAGTTGCTGTGCAAGGGCATATCCCTCAGGCTCGCCTCTTTCAGGGATCTCGTTGCCTATGCTCCACATGACAACAGAGGGATGGTTCCTGTCGCGAAACACCATGCTCTCAATATCCTTCTTCCACCATTCATCAAAATAAAGGTGATAATCCTGGGGGGTCTTTGGCTTTCTCCACATATCGAAGGCTTCGTTGATCACGAGTATACCCAGCCTGTCGCAGGCATCAAGAAAGGCAGTAGAAGGAGGGTTGTGTGAGCTGCGGATGGCATTAAAGCCGCTGGCTTTCATAAGCTCTACCCTGCGTTCCTCCGCCCTGTCGAAGGCTGCCGCACCCAGGGGGCCATTATCATGATGCATGCAGCCGCCCTTGAGCAACAGGGGTTGCCCGTTAAGCAGGAAGCCCTCTTTTGTGTTTACAGCAATACTTCTTATACCAAAGCGGGTCTCCAGTCTGTCATTTATCTTCATTGCTTTAGTATCCGCACTGGTGGATAATTCGCTTATGGCCGTATATAAAGAAGGATTTTCAGGAGACCAGAGAGCCGGTGAAAGCACCGTGGTTTCCCCTGTAAAATCAGCCTTCCCACCGGCCTGTACCGTTTGGGACATTTCAAGTTGGGCAACCTGGTTGCCTGAAGGATCGATGATACGGGAAAGAAGCTTTACTTCCCGTGAATTATCTGACCCGTTATAAACAGTTGCCTGGATCCTGAGTCCGCTTTGGTTTGATCCAACCTGTGGTGTTGTGATAAACAGACCCCAGGGATCCAGATGGATGGGATCCATTACATGAAGCCAGACATGACGATAGATCCCGGAGCCACTGTACCAGCGGCTGTTTTTTCCTTCGTTGCTGACCTTTACTGCCAGGACATTCTCCTTCCCGGGAACCAGGAAGGAAGTGATATCGAACCTGAAGCTGGTGTATCCGTGTGGGTTAATCCCTATTTTTTTCCCATTGAGCCATATTTCAGCATTCATATACACCCCTTCAAAATAGATCTGGAATTTTTTCCCTTCAATGCCGCGGGGAAGCAGGAATTTCTTCCTGTACCAGCCGGTGCCGCCCACATGAAATCCGGTAGCGGTTCCCCCGATCGCGTTTGAATCGATGGGAGAACCGGTACCGGGTATGTCTTCAATGCTCCAGTCATGGGGCAGGTTGATGATCCTCCAGTCTGAATCATCAAGCATAATATCCTGCCCTCCTGAGATTTCTCCGCGGTGAAAAAGCCAGTCAAAATCGAACAAGATTGTCTCCCGGGGAGAGGTAGTTTGGACATGGCTGCAGGAAAAGAATCCTGTGCTGATTATTAAAATAGTGATTATTAAAAACTTATTTCTCATGATTAGTTAATAATTAAATGCATACGGATTTTATCCAAATAATCGATTTGAGCATCTTTCTCAAATGCATCAAAAGCTTCTTGTGTAATTTCTATTTTTTCCATTTGTCTACTTTAAAATTGGTTCAATAATAACAGGAACATTCAGCTTCTTTTCAATCTGTTTTCCATCTTTGGTTTTAATCCTTAAAATGGCCTCGAAATTTGTTTTCATAACAGAGCTGACATCTCTTGATGGCAGAATCAGTGACTGACCCTGTTCTGCCGGAAAATGATTCGACAATCCTTCCGTCAGATAATCATTATCATATAGATGGGGTCCTTTGATCTTAAAAGGAGCTACGGCACTTTTCATTACGGGGAGTTCTCCAAGGGAGATGGAGGTAGCTTTCGATTCCATATTATCGGGTTTTTCCCAGTAACCGGGTCTCCTTCCCTTAGCTACCCAACCTTCAGGATAATAAATCTTGACAGAAGTCTCTGCCCAGTCAGACTGAGTGCCATTCAAAATATAGAATCGCACATCCAGGGATTTATCATCCCACAGGTGATACCAGTCGGGAAATGGGTCTACTGTTCCATATCTTATAAATACTATTCCATTTTCATCGGCCAGCTGTTCAATTTCTTTTTGATGAATGATGTTCTCCTCAGCATTTAATCTGTTGGCCGCCTGATCATTTTTAATAATAAATGTTGAAGTCTGCCCGGGGAGGATTTTAGCATTTTTCCATGTTAGTTTACCATCGGCACCCGTTCCGTAAGGCCGGCATCCGATATTAACCTGCCAGGTCTCAGTATTGTAATTTGTGATCTTCCATTCAGCCCCGTCTGTTTTTTCCTGCCAGGAGACATCAAACACGGCATTGCCCAGAGACATTCTTTCCCACTGCATTTTATCAGGTAATCCGAGAGGAGAAATCTTTAATGTTCTGGTCAATGCATTTATTTGTATACCCAGCCATTGCTCCAGGTATTGCCATGCCCATGTACCCTGTCCCTGGCTGCAACGGCTCAGCCCCTGTTTAAAATTATATCCGAATGGCCACCAGTGCAGCGCTCCGGTTTGATCACAGATGTTGATTAATTGTTCCATATTTTCGGCCATTTCATGCCGTGATACAGAACCTCCAAGAGTGGATATCCATCCGGTCCCGTCGAGAACCGGCATACTCCAGCTCGGAAACCATCGGATGGTGCCAAATTCAGGTTCGTACGAAGGACAGAATACCGACCTTGCCCAGCGGTGATAGTTTACCCATGGGGCATAGTCAAATCCATACACTCCATACAGGGGTGCCAGGTGGCTCCCGGTATCTTCACCATCGTAATAAATTATTGAATCCTGCAAATAAAAATCACCGGGATCTTCACCAAGGTTGGTGCCTCCCGAAATCTGTTTCCCAAAGGGACCATCCGTGACCATGGTTAAATCAATATCCTTACTTAATTGCACTGCCAGCTGTTTATAATACCGGGCTTTTTGTTTTTCCCCAATTGTCTCCAGAATCACACCATAACCTTCAAGCGCATAATATACTTTCACATTTGTTCCATGGTCATATCTGCGTCCTACCTCACCGTCACTGGAATATCGCGAGGGGAACAGAACGTATTCCTTTGACTTCAGTGACAGCAAATCCTTCATAACTTGATCCATGGACTTTATAATTTCCGGGTGATCTTTGAAAAACCTGATGTCACCTGTCATTTCCAGATATTTCCTGGCAATGATTACCGGGGATACAAGTATCGCAACCGAATGTTCACTCCCATACTCAGTAACAGGTGCATAATTCCGTTTCAGGGTAAAAAGGATCCCGGACCTGCCCAGTTCAGGAGCAATATGCATTGCACTAATAATGGTGGGTTCATAATCGATGCCCCATATGGTTCCCTCCTTGGGAGCACCCTGATAATGCGCCAGGAGGTTGCCTTCTGCATCAGTCTGTAAACAAGAATAATTATCAATGACACACCTGTAATAAATATCCCTGCTCACTTTTGTTTCAACCGGATAATCAGTAGAACTGATTTCCAGGTTACCCAAACGGCTTTTCCAGAAATCAGCCGTTTTATTAAGCCAATCCAGGCTGTTCCATGAAAAGAACTGATAAATCACGGGCATGATCTCCTGATATTTCTCACCCAGTATAATGTAGGATTCAATGAATGTGGATTCTCCGGGTTTAAGATCAATTTCCCGGGTGGCAATATGTTTTTGCTGATCTTCAGTCCATCTGCCACGAACCATATGTATACCGACACTGGCTTCAGGCACACTCAGGATCAGAGTATTCCGGTCAATATTCTTAACCGGCGGCTGATTGTGAAGATTCTTTTCACAGGTCAATAAAACAGACCCTTTAATATTCTTCTCTCCATTGTTTTTCAGGTATAATATGTAGAATGCTCCCGGTGGCCCTGGTAACTGAGCCGGAGTCAGTGCGGATCTTCCAGGATCAGGAGAAACAGGAGCAAATGTGATGATGGCAGATTCAATATCGCCTGATTTACTATGTGTAACAGGCAAAAAATGATCTGCATAATAGGTTTCATTAAAATCCTTATCGTTTACAATGGGCATCATACTGTCTGAACCATCTGCCTTG
>DNOQ01000097.1 GCA_003501665.1 Bacteroidales bacterium
ATTATTAAATTTATTTTTTCTATATACCACAAAAATAACAGAGTATTATAAATCAGGACTATTTACGTATTAATTTATATTGTGCGATGAAAAAAGCCAGGATGATCTTTCTTTCAACACTTATTTTTCTGACATATTGCGGGGAGCAGGATGATCAGATCAGAATTCTTGAAGAGCTGCTTGACAAGTATTGTAAAAGTGCTGGAAGGAATAACAACATGCTTCTTGGGATCATTATGGTAACTGGACAAAGCTTGGTAATGGATCATGTATCGGCCACAAAAGAATCGAAACAGTCAGGCAAGGCTTATTCACAGCTATAAAACTCGAAATTGCAAAGTCAGAAGGAACACTTGTGATCAGGAGCTTTTCCTGTTATGGACAATAGAAATTGAAATCTCACCTTATGAAAAGGAAAATATATCAAATCATCTTTTTTACAGTAACGTCTTTAACATTATGCGGTCAGTTGCCGGATAATGGTTTTAATAATAACGAGACGAAAGATTATTATGCAGATAAATTGCTTAATGATTCATTTAAAATCATTTTTCGTTATGATGTTCTGAAACCGTCAGACGTCCCGGTAATACTTCCTTTAAGCCGGAATAAACCATATTTTGATGGAGGTATGGTTGGCAGAGCTGCTGGTCCAAACGATTATCAGCCATATAATGAAGGATCATTCATGAAGACAAACGGCAGGTCGGAGCAAACTTATGTAATTACAACCGGTGTCTGGAGGCTTCTTGTCGGAGACAGGCCTGTTATAGGACTTGACCAGCGTAATACCAGAGGCGCCTATGCCCGCCCCGGTATATTACCACATCTTGCAGTTAAAGGTAAAATCCGGCTTCAGGTAAGCAATAAAAGATCAACCAAATACCTGGAAGATTTCTCAAAAATCACAACAATATTATCCGCCGGTGAACCAAAATGGATCTGTGAGGATAATGACCTGCAGGTAAAAGTTAATCTTACCGCTCATGCTTTCCTTGAAGACTTTGGATGTGCAGTGATTGCGCAGATTGAATCAGGAAATAAAGAAAATAGGATAGAACTGAACTGGCATTATGAAAATGCTGATCACATCAGGGATGCTTCTTCCTTTATGGAATTCAGCTATGATAAATACACAAGGATATTTGTCGGAAACACCAGAAAGGAAACCAATTATCATAACGGTGTGGCAAAGACAGTAATAGATGGAAATACAGCAAAGCCGGCTGCAGATACCCTTGTATGTGTATGGGGGTATACTGATTATGACAGGGATGAAGTGGCAAATGCTTATAAACGATTATGGTTCCGTCCGTTCCCTTCAAAGGAATGGTCGGAACAAATGCAGAATAACTGGTTTCATCACTGGATAGGAAGGGGCCTGGAACCCGATAAGAAGTTTATTAAGGTATTGGAAAATCCCGCTGTACCTGTTAAGGAATCAAAAGAATTCTGGAAATCAATGCGCAACAGGATCCGGGTCAAAACAGGTGACGAGCGCTTCGACAATGCAGTTCAAAGTCTTGGTTCACGCCTGATATCAAATTATGAGTACCCCGGCTATCCCCATGGCAGTAATTATATGAAATATGGCAAAATCAATTGTGGTTTATACGCTCATGAAGCTGCAGGATTCCATGGTGAAGTTGCCACAACATTAAAATTCATTGCCGGAACGCAATGTGTCAAAGGCAGGCAGCGATATATGATGCCCGATTTTCTTATAAGCCAGTGGGCGGAGGAGATGAATCCTTATTTTATCGATCAGATATGGTACCATTACCGGTGGACGGGAGACCGGGAATTCCTTTTTGAGATGTGGCCATCGGCAAGAAGGGCACTGGAACATCTTATATCAACCAGTGATCCGGATCATGACGGATTCTTTACCGGTATTTATGAGAACTGGAATGGCGATGCAAAAGACAGGGGGGGAAGAGGAGCATTATGGACAGGATTATGTGCAAATGCTTTAAGGATAGGTTTTAATATTGCATCATTGTTTGAAGATGTTGACTGGACCCTGGAAAGCCAGGCTCCGAAGCCTGCGGATAATGATTTCAGATTGCGGTATAAGCGTTTACTGCAAAGGGCTGAAGCTGCCTATGAAGAACTGTACAATAAAAAAATAGGGGCATACTCATCAGGTGATTGGGATTCGGAATTACGCAATATGCCTGGTAATGAGGAGTCAAACTATAATATCTGGCGGGGAATGGGTGATCCGCTCCGGAATTATACTTCAATGCGCTTCATAAGAGATACTTATCACGAGAAATCTGATAACGGGATCTTCGAATTCTCCAATAAGGACTGGCCGGTATGCTGGAGTAATCATTATGACAGCTTCTCCGATGCCATGAGTTCAGTGGCATCTGCAGCTATGGCAAATGATATTAATAACTTCTGGCCGCTTCTGAAAACTGCAGCTGAAGGGATATATACCAGACCAGAATGCACGGTACTTGCAGGTGGAGCATCACAGCTCAGCCTTGAAAGCGATCAGATGTTCATGATGGCTGTTCTTGATAATATCTTTGGAATAAAACCGTATTTCGGTGAAAACCTTCTGGTAATAAGGCCTTCCTTCCCTGATGCATGGAAAAATCCTGAAATTGAATTACCTGATGTATCGTATAAATATATCGAAGAAGAAAACGGAATTAATCTTGTAGTAAATACTCCCGTTGAACGTATCCTGAAGGCCGAGATACCTCTGAAACAACAGGTAAAAGAAGTGACAGTAAATGGCAGACAAGTTGAATATGAAACAAGAAAAGAAGTGAATTGCTGCCGGTTAATAATTAAATCAGATGCTTCAACCCGACATGAAATAAAAGTCTCATTCGTTCCGAATAATTTTTACCCGGAAGGAAATGTTAATTGTATCGTTAAAGAGATGACTTCATTCAGGTTCGATAATGTTGAATTAGTAAAGGTGGAAAATCCACAAATCTATTTCGGGACAGTTACCATAAAAGGAAACTTGATTGAAGTCAGACCTGAAAAGACCGGTAATTTTACATTGTTTGCCGAACTAAAAAACGGTAATGTATCCTGGTATCAACCTATAGAGCTTATTGTAAAGGAACCATGGTCAATAATTGAGGAATATAAGGCATGGGATGGTGAGCCCGGAACATCTGCAAAATTGTTGTCACCATCCATTAACAAACAGAAAAAAGTCCTGCAGTTTAAGCTTGAAAATAATACTTCAGAAAGACAAACAGGTGAAATGATTGTAGAGATCACCGGGCAACAGGTTTCAAAAACCGTTGCATTGCCTCCATATCGATCAGTCAGATTTGAGATCCCGGTCAAAAATTTATTGAAACAAATGAGCCCGGGAACAGTATTGTTTAAAGTTATGTTCAAAGATGATGTAAAAATTTCACATGCTACTGACTGGGAACTCCCGGTCACGGATCTGCCCGGGAAGAGGGTAATCCCGCTTGATATACGGAATTATTATAATATCAGTCTTTCTCAGTTATATGGTACCGGCTATTTCAAATGGCGCACAGATTATACCGGTGCCGCTGTCGGAGTTGACTGGAGAGATACTCTTTATGTGGACAGGTTAGGCTACAAGCTTTTTGTTCCTCCGACAAGTGTAATCAGCTATGGCATATTACCCGAACAACATAGTCCGGCATGGTGGTCTGTCCCTGATATTCCCGACACACTGGAATACCCGGTTCCTTTCCCCTTTACAGAGCACAGACGCAATAAAAATAATGTTATAGCCCTGGTCAATGCAGAAAATAACAGAAATTTACCCGGCGAAGCCATTCTTGAATTGAAAAGACCTCTCCGGGCAGAGAAGATTTACCTGATGACTGCAAACCTGACTAAGACATGCAAAAGCTATTATCCGGCAGCGGAAGTTGAGGTCGAATATGAAACAGGTAAAAACCAGATAGTTCAACTTACACCTCCTTATAACATGCCCTCAATGATACAGGCTTTTTGTCCTGATGCACTTCAAATTCCGTTGGGGAAAATAGAAAATAATCAGGTATTCCTCAGCGGGGTGATCCCGGGAATTTCTGTTACTGATATAGTTACTGATCCTGCCAGGAAAATTACAAAAATGACATTTAAATGTGTAACTTCAGAAACAGTTCTTGGAATTATAGGGATCAATCTTCTGCAGGCAGAGTAATGTTAAGGCAAGGAAGACAGGTTTTGTCGTCTCTTCAGCAGTGCGATATGAGATAAAACAGGAGTATGATCGTTTTGTTACAAAAGCGGTAATTGACGATTTGAAAAATAATTTGAGGTAAAATTGATTTCTTAACTTGCATTATTCATGAATTGATTTTCTTCGTTTACCCCGACCCGCCAACTGGCGGGGAGCGAAGAAAATCAATTTACTCCCCCTTCGCCTTCGCGTAGCCGCTTTGGCGGAGCAAGGTTGGGGCTGGGGTAAATCTATTGATTTTCAAACTACTCGTAAATACCTATTTACCAATACAGATAGTCGTTTGACGTTAAAGTTTAGGAATTGATCAGGTTAAATAATAACAATAAGGTGAAAAAAAATCAAATGTTCCGGGGATTAACAGGTCAAAGGATCAAAAACAAATTCAGGAATCTGTATTTGTCATTGTTTCTTTTTGTAAATGTACAAATGATAAATTTAAGTGTCTGTTCCCAGCAAACTGAAACGGGAAAGTCATTGCAATTTACAATGTCATTCAGTAATAATAAGCAGGCACCGGTTGATATTCCGGTTATGCCGGCTTTAAGTCAACAGAACCCATATTTTGATGGAGGTCTTGTTGCCAGGCCGGCTGGCGTAAATGATTATCAACCATCGGGGAATGGTTCCTTTGTCAAAAAAAACGGCAAATCGGAACTAACTTATGTGATAACAACCGGTGCCTGGCGACTTTTAGTAGGCGATAAACCTGTTATAGGCCTTGACCAGAGAATCACCGGAGGGGCATATGCCCGGCCCGGATTAATGCCCGGTCTGGGTGTAAAAGGGAAAATAAGACTTCAGGTCAGTGATGGGAAGACCAGTAAGAACCTTGAGGATTTTTCAGGCATCACTGTGATATTATCTGCGGGAACGACAAAGTGGCTTTGCGAAGATCAAAATATGAAATTAAAAGTTTTGCTGAAGGTACATCCCTTTAAAGAAGATTTCGGTTTCGCACTAACGGCAGAGGTAGAGTCACAAAAACAGCAACAAATACATTTGGACTGGCGTTTCGAGGATGCAAGTTTTGTTAAAGACCACGGGAACTACTCACAATTTGCCTGGGATAAATATACTCAGATCTTTGTTGGTACAAAGGGTGGTAATTCCACTGTTCAGAAAGGTGTCACAAGAAGGGTCATTGATCTAAAACCAGGTATTTCAGAAAAGGATACTTTTCTATGTGTCTGGGGGTATAGCGATTACGACAGAGCGGAAATTGACAGTGCATATTCCAGGTTGCGGTTTCGTCCTTTCCCATCGGAAGAATGGACCAGGGAGATGAAGGGAAAATGGTTTCACCACTGGATAGGGCGAGGACTCGAACCGGGAAAGAAGTTCCGTAGTATCATGCAAAATCCTGAACCATTAATTTCCCAATCGGAAGATTTCTGGGAATTAATGCTTGACAGGGTAAGAATTAAAACCGGTGATGCCCGGTTCGATAATGTGGTTCAGAGTATTGGGTCCCGTCTGATATCGAACTTCGAATACCCCGGATATTTGCACGGGACCAATTATATGAAATACGGGAAAATAAATTGTGGCTATTACGGACATGATGCTACCGGATTTCATAATGAAGTAGCCACATCATTGAAGTTCATTTCCGGTACTCAATGTGTAAAAGGCCGGCAGCGATACATTATGCCAAATTTCAGGATAAGCCAGTGGGCAGAAGAAATGAATCCGTATTTTATTGATCAGGTGTGGTATCATTATCGCTGGACAGGCGACCTGGAATTCCTGAACGACATGTGGCCTTCGGTCCGCAGAGCTATTGAACATTATATCACCACAAGTGATCCGGAAAATGATGGCCTGTTCACAGGTTTCTATGAAACATGGAATGGAGATGCCAAAAACAGAGGAGGTAAATGTGCAATATCAACAGCACTTGGAATCTCGGTTTTACGCAACGGACATCAAATGGCATCAATACTTAATGATGTTGACTGGACATTCCCCGGGCAGCAAAATCCGGATCCCCCGGCAGATAACGATTTCAGAAAACGGTACAAGCGACTTCTTGAAAAAGCCGAAGCGGTTTACCCGACACTATACAATAAATTAATAGGGTCGTACTCGTCAGGTGAATGGGATGGTGAACTACGGAATATGCCCGATAATGAAGAAAGCAATTATGCTATATGGCGGGGAATAGGATCATTGTTTGAAAATTATACATCAATGAGGTTTATCAGGGATACTTATCACCAGAAAACAGAAAACGGGATAATTGAATTCTGTAACAGAAACTGGCCCGTATGCTGGAGCAACCACTATGACAGCTTTTCGGATGCAATGGCATCTGTGGCCTCTGCTGCAATGGTAAACGATATCAACAATTTCTGGCCATTATTGAAATCTGTCTCCGAAGGAGTCTATACAAAACCTCAATGTACGGTAATTGCAGGAGGCGGATCACAATTAAGCCTTGAAAGCGACCAGATGTTCATGATGGCTGTACTGGATAATATTTTTGGAATAAAACCTTATTTCGGGGAAAACCTGCTTATAATCAGGCCATCTTTACCTGAAGATTGGAAAAATCCGGAAATTTCATTACCCGATGTCTCGTATAAATTATCAATTCGATCTGAGGAAATCAAACTGGAGGTAAAAACTCCGGTTGCCAGGATCATTCAGGCAGAAATTCCTGTAAAGCAAAGCATCAGAGATGTTATTGTAAATGGGGAAAAAGTTGATTTTGATATAAAAAAGGAGGTTAATTATTGCCGGATAATTGTCAGGACAAAGGCTTCGGCGGAGAATACCATCAATGTTGTGCTTGACACGGGCAACACCATAATCGAAGGGAATCCGGATTGTATTACAAACCAGACAGCTACATTCAAAATCAAAAATGCACAGCTTATTGGTATACACAATCCTCAGATCAGATTTGGACAGGTACAAATAGATTCCGGTAATATTAACATTATTCCTGAACTGACAGGAAAATATACTCTGTTTGCTGAATTAAAAAATGGTAACGCTTCATGGTATCACCCACTGGAGTTGACAGTTAAGGAACCATGGTCGATTGTTGAACAATACCAGTCATGGAATGCCGATATTCCGGCCAGGTTATTATCCCCTGTGGTAAATACAGAAAAACAGGTTCTGCAATTCCGGATAGCCAATAATACATATACTAATCTGGCAGGTGAAATGACTATTACTATTTATGGAAAACCAATAAAGCAAAAAGTAAAATTACCGGCCCGGCAGATAAACAGAATTGAAGCATCGTTAAAGGAATTCGCTACACAATTAAGTCCGGGGAAGATCCCGTTTAAAGTGACTTTCAACGACAGGGAAACAGAAGGATTTGCTGTCAGCTGGGAAGCCGGGAATAATGGTTTTTATAAAGAAAAGATAATTTCACTCGATCTCAAAAAATACAACAATATTAATATCTCGCAATTGTATGGCAATGACAGCCATCTGACATGGAGAACCGATTACACAGGAGCTGCAGTAGGTGTTGACTGGCGCGATGACCTGAAAATAGATGATTTAGGCTATAAAATAATGGTTCAGCCGGTAAGCCATATTAACTGGGGAGTCCTGCCGGAACATCATAATGTTTTTTCGAGGTGGATTATGCCTTCTCTCCCCGATGATCTTAACCTCCCTGTATCCTTTCCTTATCTTGAGAAACGACAGCAGGAGAAGAATATACTTGCATTGATCAATACAGAAAACAGTAAGTCTCTGCCCGGCGAGGCCATAATTGATATAGAAAACCCTGTTCCGGTTGAGAAAATATATCTGTTAACGGCAAACCTGACAAAAACCTGCAAAAGTTATTACCCGGCAGCTGAAATTGAGGTCGTTTATGATTCCGGAGAGAATCAGATTGTTCAGCTGATCCCGCCTTACAACATGCCATCATTTGTCCAGGGTTATTGTCCCGAAGCTCTGCACATACCGGCAGGAAAACTGGAATCCACCCAGACATTTGGCATATACGGTAATAATACCGGATTGGCACTTACTGATCTCGTTACAGATCCGGGAAGAAAAATGAAGCAACTGAAATTAAGATGTGTTAGTACCGAAACTGTATTTGGTATTGTCGGTATCAGTCTTCTTACAAACTTACACACAAGAAAATGAAAAAAATTACAATACTTTCAACATTAATATTAATTGCATCTCTCTTCAACACGATCCATGCTGAAATAAAAATACTTTCTCTGCAGCTTCAGACACGAGATCCTCTGACAGATCAGATCTTCACAAGGATTGAGAAGGTAGAAACATCAAAAATGGGGATTGTTATTGTTGATCCATGGAACTATCACTGGTGTATGACGGCATGTGAAAGGGTATCTGCGATGATTCCACGTTGGAATCTTGCGCTGGATGCTGCCCGTAATTCGGGTATGACAATAATCTGGGTTCCCAGTGATGTTGTAGCTGCTTATTCCGGTTATCCTCAGCGTGAGCGTGCATTAGGGACAGAGCTTCTTAAGCTTCCGATAGTAAAAGAAATGCCTCAGGCTAAATTTACACCCCCGGTCGGTAAATGTATGTGCGGGCCCGGGATTAATTGTAAGGTAAATTATGGTCATAATGCAATGAATCCTGCTCTTAACCTGGATGAAAACGATCTCATTGCCAGTACTACAGAAGAAGTATATTCTCTTCTCAGGAGCAAAGATATTACCCATGTTATCTATATGGGATTACATACAAATATGTGCTTGTACGGTAAACCCGGCGCATTGAAGTATCTGTGGCAGACAGGCCTTACATGTATGGTGGCCAGAGATCTGAATGATGCCTTCACTTCATATCAGCCCGAAAAAGGATTTACCCCGGATATCGGGACTCAGCAAGTTGATGATGATCTGGAGCGTGCCGGAATACCCCTGATAAATGTTGCAGACGAATGGCAAAAAGCAGGTATGTGGGATAATAATGTGATATTTGAGACAGTCCGCATTGTTCCATGGGGAAAACCTGAACGACCTTACTTTTTTGAGAAGTCAACAATTGTAACATTGACTGCTCCTTGGCTGGGGAAAGTTGAAATACGTTATACACTCGACGGAAGTGAACCCAATAAGACTTCTTCCTTATATACCGGTCCATTGACAATATCAGAAACAACAACCCTGCGTACAGCCGCCTTTCGGTCAGGAAAGCTGGTAAGCATTCCAACTGATGCATTTTTCATATGTCTCCCACCATCACCATCAAAACCTGATATCATAATTGATGACCTGAACTATGTAATTGACCCCTTCGCCCAGATAAATGAAGATTTCAGCAAGTTCTTTTCTTATCCCAAAAATGGAAGATCTTATGAGGATCTCCCACTGCGAATGCGAGGTGAGATATATGAAAAAGGAATGGGATTCAGGGCTCCCTCATCTGTCAGATATAAAATAAAACCAGAATATAACCGGTTTGTTGCAAGAGCAGGAGTGGATGAAAACATGCTGGATAATTTTTACGGAGCTCTTATTGCACAGTATCCCGGCATTATCTTTCGTATTTTTATTGATGGCAGAATGATGGCTGAAAGTCCTGTTATGCGAATTTCTCAGGAACCCTGGCGCTTTGATATAAAGATACCCGAAGGGAGCAGGTTTATAAATCTTGTGTGTATGAATACAGGTTATAACAATTTATTGAACTTTGGTAACTGGGTAGATGCAGGATTTATTACAAAATAAAACTCATTTCCTGAATCGAAAAGACCTCTTCAGGCAGAGTAGTGTCAAACCATGGAAGATATCATGTTTACAGGCCAGGACTGATCCTTAAAATTACTTTAAAAAAATCTTGTTCTCTGGGGTGATTTTACAGATGATGAGATAATACAGTTAACAACCGGATTAAATGCGGAAGGCCTATTTATTATTGTTCACAGGGATAGAATACCTGATTCAGAATGGGGTGGTAACTTTTGGCCCCTTGTTTTGTCGTGTTATATCCTTTCTCTGCACCCTGCCGGTAGCCACAAACTTTTATTTAACTTCGGGCAAATAAGGAGAATCTCATGAAAACAAAAATCTTATTTCTTATTTTGGTGTCTTTGTGTAACTGTATTAATATACAAAAGGGTGTGTTGGATACTAAAAAAGTGATTTTTGTTGCAGGCACACGAAGTCATGGTTACGGTGCCCACGAACATCTTGCCGGTTGTATACTTCTTGCCCGATTGCTCGAAGAAAATATAGATAACATCGTCACCAGAGTTTATACCGGGGGATGGCCGGACGAAGAGGACGCATTCGAAGGCGCTGATGCCATCGTCATGTTTTCAGACGGTGGGCCGGGCCACATGGTCATCCCGCATCTGGAATCTCTTAACAAATATATGGAGCATGGTGTAGGGCTGGGTGTCATTCATTATGCCCTCGTAGTTCCCGCCGGCGAGGCAGGCGAATACTTCCTTCGATGGATCGGTGGATTTTTTGAAACCGACTGGTCCGTCAATCCGTTCTGGACTGCCCGGTTTGAAAAAATCCCGGAGCATAAAGTCACTAAAGGTGTTACCCCCTTCGAAATCTTTGACGAATGGTACTATCATATGAGATTCACTGATCACTCCAATAACTTTCAGCCGATCTTGTCGGCTTTGCCGCCGGCATCGACACTGACACGCAAAGACGGTCCATACGAGAACAATCCCCATGTTCGCGAAGCCGTACTCCGACGCCAGGAGCCTCAACATCTGATGTGGCTTTATGAACGAACACAAATACCTGGTCGCGGTTTTGGGCTTACTGGAGGGCACTATCACTGGGGATGGGCTCATCCCGATTTACTGACTGTGACGCTCAATGCGATCCTTTGGATTGCCGGTGCCGAGGTACCTGAAGAAGGATTTCCCACATCCGTCCTCACCATAGAAGAGATGGAGGCTAACCAGGATTACAACCAGCCAACCGACTTCGATCGTGACGAAATAAAGAAGCAGATCGAGGAATGGCAGTCCGGACACATCAATAAAACCAATCAACACAAAGAAAGAGGAATTCGTTCAAGGTTCAGGTAGAAATGAACGGTTAAAATTCCGGACGTTCTTTATCGGATTAATGAGATTAAAGAGAGAAACAATGAAAAAAATGAAAAAGATTAATCGCCGTTCGTTTCTGAAGCGAACTGCCGCTGCTGTGGTACCATCGATGATCCTGCCACCGATGATCCTGCCGCAAGATGCCATTGGCGCCAATGACCGTATTACATTGGGAGTAATTGGAATGGGTGATCGTGGTAGTGCCCACATCCATTCACTCTCAGCGATCAGGAAAGTACAGATTGTAGCACTTTGTGATGTTCAGGGCGAGACTCTTAAGAGAAAGCAACAGGAGTTTAAAGCCAGATACGAGTTGAGTGATCCGGTTACCACACAAGATTTTCGTGAAATTATATCAGACCCTTCCGTTGATGCAGTTACCATAGCAACGCCAGAGAACTGGCATGCACTTATGTCGATTGGAGCAATGAAAAACGGTAAAGATGTTTATTGCGAAAAGGCTTTGAGTTTGACAGTGGCCGAGGGACGTGCTGTATGTGATGCAACCCGCCGTTATGGACGCATCCTGCAGGCCGGTACTCAGCAGCGTTCTGATGCGAGGTTTAGACAGGCCTGCGAGTTGTCACGTAATGGCTATCTGGGAAAGCTTAAGAAAGTAATTATAGGTGTGCCTGGCGGACACCGGATTATAAAACTTGAACCGTCTGTGGTGCCAGCGGACATGAACTATGATCTGTGGCTGGGACCTGCTCCATACAAACCCTACCGTCAAAATCTCTGCACATATAATTGGTATTTCTTTACCGATTATTGCGCTGGTTGGATTCAGAGTTGGGGGGTTCATCATCTGGACATAGGAATCTGGGGAGCACCGGAATTTTTGGAATCACCCCTGGAAGTGGAGGGTAGTGCACAATTTGAACCTGAAGGTGATGCTGATGTTTCATTTTTCTGGCAGGTAAAATTTAAAACACAATCCGGATTGATCATGGAGTTCTACGATGACAAAAGTTCCCCAACTGGTCACGGCTGTCGTTTTATAGGCGATAAAGGGCAGGTGCATGTTACACGTAGCTCTATAACTGGCTTTGAGCCCGGTATCCTGGACATTGTGATTAAACCCGGGGACGAACATCTCTACCTTTCTAACGATCATATGCAGAACTTTATTGATTGCATCCAATCGCGTCGCGATCCGGTTGCTCCTGTGGAAGCCTGCCACGCCTCAACGACCCTTTCTCTCATTGCTGATATTGCGACACGAGTCAAACGAAAAATGATGTGGAACTGGCAGAAGGAACAATTTATCGGAGATGATTTTGCTAACCGCATGCTTTCACGTACAATGCGGAAACCATGGATTCTTTAACCAGCAGACTTAATAACCCTAAAAAAGAAAAGAAGATGAGAAAAACATACTATTCAGTTCTTACAGCTCTTGTTCTGACTGCATCCGGATGTTTACCGGGTACACAGGTTCCGGATGAAATTGTTGAAGCTGTTTCCATAATTGCTGTCAGCAACGGTTTTCAACCGCGCAAACCTCACTATATGCTGGAGCAATTTGTTCCTGCCGTCACCACTGATAAGAAACAGCGATCTCAATTAGCCTCTGTTTTGCTTGATGCAATTACATCAGATCAAACAACCCCGGCGGGTAGAACTGTGCTTGCACAGCATCTGGCCAAAATTGCTGATAATTCTGATCTCAGAAAGTTAAAAAGAATGCTTGGTAATCCACAAACAGAGGCTGATATTAGAATCGCACTTGGTGAAACAGCAGCCTCACAAATTAAAAGGGAGAGTTTGAAGGTCTATGAAGCGGAAATTAAAAGTAATGACCCTGCAAAACAAATTTCAGGTCTCTCCGGTATTTCTCGTTATTATCCCAAAGCAGCTCCTCAACATTGCTTAAACATGATTAACAGCGAAAATCATGCAGTTTACGCAACAGCTATACGTCTTCTGGCAGAGCTTGACGCGAATGTTTTGATGATGGAACTCTCCAGGTTAAACAAAGAGAACCAGTTAAAGGTTATGCATGTTATCGAAGAGCAGAAGCTAACAGATATAGTACCAATTGCGGAGCCTGTTATCAGGTTTAACAAAGGCGGAGAAAAGAAAGTTCTGCTGGTTACAGGACTTGAATATCCGGGCCATCCCTGGAGGGAGACTGCACCCATGTTGGCCGGCTTTCTGGCTCAGGACAAGAGGTTAGAGGTGAGTTATATCGAAGATCCCCGAATCCTGGCGCAATCTGTTCTTAACTCCTATGACGTCATCGTACTGAATTACCAGAACCACCAGGTGCCTGCTCCGGATGGTGCACTGGCGAATTTGAAACGGGTGGTGGAAGATGGTAAGGGGCTGGTGTTGATGCACTTCGCATGTGGTGCGTTTATCGATTGGGAAACAAAGGTGGTAAACACAGAGTTTGCTGAAATTGCCGGACGAGTCTGGAATCCTAATCTGCGAGGTCACGATCCGCGCGGACTATTCAGGGTACAGATAACCGATACTGATCATCCAATTACGAAAGGTCTTACCGATTTTGATACTGACGACGAACTCTACACATGTCTCGACGGCACTCTGCCGATTCAGGTACTGGCAACGGCAAAATCAAAAGTAGATCAGAAAGATTATCCCATGGCCTTTGTGCTGACACCAGGCAAAGGGCGCACATTCCACTGTGTACTCGGTCATGACTTGAAAGCAATGAACGATACAGTGGGTGAGCTATACCGGCACGGTACACTATGGACAGCCAGACTGGAGTAGATCCGGTGATGAAAAGTCAAAGAGCATACAATGATCTTCAGGGCCGCTATAAGTCAGTAATCCCATTGGTCAGGGAATCTGAAAAGAGGTAAAATGCTCCTGACAATTTGTTGTTCCGGAATTTTAAACAAATTATATGGTGTAAGCTGGATCCATGGTCTTGGCTACCAGCCACATGTCGCACTTTACGAAGATCCACTGATGCTTAAAAACAAAATGAAGGAGAAATAC
>DNOQ01000346.1 GCA_003501665.1 Bacteroidales bacterium
AATCCGGCAACAAGCACCAGCCGGCGCAATTTTCTGAAAAAAACCGCTCTGGGCGGAATCGCTCTCGGTGGATTGATGTCCCTTTCAGTTGAGGATACGATAGCCCGGACAACACAAAAGGTCAGCAGGGCATCAAGTCCTTCAGACCTTAAGATAACCGATATGCGATATGCCACAATAATGAACAAGCATATAATCAGAATCGACACAAATCAGGGAATTTACGGTCTTGGTGAGGTGAGGGACGGAGCCGATGTCAGATATGCACTGTTCCTGAAAAGCAGGATACTCGGCCTTAATCCGTGCAATGTTGAAATGCTCTTCAAGATTATAAGGCAGTTTGGATATCATGGCCGTCAGGGTGGAGGTGTCTGTGCTGTTGAGATGGCATTATGGGATCTGACAGGCAAGGCATATAATGTCCCTGCCTGGCAGCTTCTGGGTGGAAGATACCGCGATAAGGTAAGAATGTATGCTGACACCCCCGGGGCAGATGATCCTGTAAGATTTGCCGAAGTGATGAAAAGAAGGGTACAGGAACAGGGATTTACATGGCTTAAAATGGACCTTGGCATCCATGTGGTCTCAAAGATGCCTGATGCTTTGGTAAATTCAAAATTCTGGGATGGAGCTGTCGGACAATACGACCTCAGGACATACATGGGATACGGAAATACACTTCATCCTTTCACCCAGGTCCAGATAACTGATAAAGGACTTGCCGGGCTGGCTGAGTATGTTGAGAAAGTAAGAGATGGTGTTGGATATGAAATGCCACTCTGCGCAGACCATTTCGGGCACTTTGATGTAAACAACTCTATCCGGTTCGGAAGGACTATGGAGAAGTACAGACTTGGCTGGCTCGAAGATATGGTTCCATGGTTCGATGTTGTAAACAATAAGATACTGTCGGATGCTCTTGAAACCCCAATCCTGACAGGAGAAGATATCTATTGTCTGAGAGATGGTTTTAAACCACTGATCGATGCAAGAGCCGTTGATATTATTCATCCTGATATCGGCACATCCGGTGGTTTACTCGAAACAAAGAGGATCGGAGATTATGCTGAAGAAAATCATGTGGCGATGGCTATGCACATGGCAGGTTCTCCGGTTTGTCTGATGGCAAGTGTGCATTGTGCTGCCGCCACTCAGAATTTTCTTTCACTTGAGCACCATAGTGTTGATGTTCCATATTATAATAATCTTGTCAGAATGACCGGATCCAAACCGATGATAGAGAACGGATTTGCAAATGTACCGCTTGATTCACCCGGATTAGGGATTGAACTCAACGAGGAAGAGTGTAAAAAACGACTGGGTAAGGGTTCAGGCTGGTTTGAACCGACTCCCGACTGGGATCAGAGAAGGTCGCATGACAGGTTGTGGAGCTGAAAAAAATGAAAAAAATTCTTTTACTTCTGGCAGCATTTTCAATCTCTGCCGGCAATGCTATATGCCAGATATCTTTACAGTTGACCCCGGAACAAAAACTCCAACAGCTGAAAGAACAGGTATCTGATAACCTGACTAATAATATCCTTTCATATTGGTCCGCAAAGATGCCCGATGATGTCAATGGCGGTTTTTATGGGAGGATCGACAGAAATAACCAGGTGATTCCCGATGCTGCCAAAGGAGGAATATTAAATGCAAGGATATTATGGACTTATTCCGCTGCATACAGAGTAACTAAAAATCCCGTATATCTTAGTATTGCTACACGTGCAAAAGATTACATACTTTCAAACTTCATCGACAGGGAATACGGTGGAGCATATATGATGCTGAATGCCAAAGGAGAACCCCAGGACACCAGAAAACATACCTACACCCAGGCATTCTTTATTTACGGATTATCTGAATATGCCAGGGCAACCGGAGACAAAGAAGCACTGAAAGCTGCAAAGAGTATTTTCAAACTTTTTGAAAAGAAGGTCCTTGATAAAGAATCAAACGGGTATTTTGAAGTATTCAGCCGCGACTGGCAGCGTTCACGCGACAGGCTGATCGGGGAAAAAACGCCGGCAGACGAAAAAACCATGAATACTTCTCTTCATGTGATGGAAGCTTATGCAAACCTTTACCGTGTATGGTCATCAAAACGGATGGCAGAAAGACTTGAGAATATGGTAAATATTTTCCTTGATCATATAATAGACAAGAATACTTTTCATCTTATCTGCTTCTTTGAAAGGAACTGGAACGGAACTTCTCAAATTGACTCCTACGGACACGATATTGAATGTTCCTGGCTTCTCCTGGAAGCAGCTTCTCTTCTGAAGAAGCCCGAACTCATCAATAAAGTGAAACAGGTGAGTATAAAAATAGCAGATGCGGCGTCAGAAGGAATTCTGTCCGATGGCAGCATGCTCACAGAGAAAGACAGGGCAACAGGGCACATCAGGGCCACAAGAAGCTGGTGGGAACAGGCTGAATCAGTTGTTGGTTATACAAATGCCTTTGAGCTGACCGGTAATGAGAATTACCTTAACAAAGCAATAAATGCATGGAATTTTATCGATAAGTATATGATCGACAAGGTCAATGGGGCTTGGTTCACTTCTGTCTCAGCCGACGGTGTTCCGGGAGGAGATAAAGCCGGAAACTGGATCTGCCCTTATCATAACGGACGTATGTGCATGGAGATAATCGAAAGGGTGGAAGAATAGTCCGAAGTCCGACTATTCTTCTTCCCCCTTAACCGGTCTTCCCCGCCAGTAATTCGCCAGGACGGAACCGGTAATATTCATTAACGGACCAAATATTGCAGGTGCCAGACCTACTGTTGCCAGTTTTCCCATCTGTAATGCAAGACCGGAAGCCAGTCCTCCATTCTGCATACCCACCTCGAATGCGATTGTCCTCCTGTCGCGTTCAGGCATTCCAAGAAGCCAGGATAGTGAATAGCCTATTGTATAGCCGCTGAAATTATGTAAAATACTGGTTAATATCAGAACTGCTCCAACCTTTAACAGATCATTTCTGCCTGAAGCGGTAATCACAGTAACAATAATTGCGATACCAACCATTGATATCATGGACAGAATCTTTTCCATATAATTCTTTCCCCCTTTCAGGTATTTCGAAAGCAGGACTGCCCCCACAACAGGCAATACTATAAACCATCCTGTCGACTTAAGGAACTGAACCAGAAATTGATTTAAACCGGCATTGACTGATTTTGCAAAGACCAGCGTAGTAAGAAATATAATTATCAGATAAACAGCCATCTGGATATAAGCTGATCTGCGGTCATTTATCTTTTTGGAGAACAAATTGAATATGAATCCGGCAATGATAGGCAGGATTATCATATTGAGAATATCTTTCATCATACTCCAGAAATTGACTTCAATAAACTGTCCTCCAAGCCATTTCATCAGAAAAGGTGTTATGAACGGAGAAAGAAGAGTGGTTATTGCACTTATGGTCACTGCCAGTGCAAGGTTAGCTCTGGCCAGAAATGACATCACATTTGATGCAAGTCCGCTTGGAACACATCCTATAAGAATAATACCTGCCGCTATTTCAGAGGGAAAATTGAAAATCTTCGCTATTGTAAACCCAACGAGCGGCATTATAGTGAATTGCGAAAAAACACCGATAAGCACACCTTTTGGCATTCTGATTATTCCTGTAAAATCCGTCAGACTCATCTGGGATCCCATTCCAAACATAATTATCTGCAGCAAAGGCACTATCAGCCTCTTAAACTGAAAATTCCCGGCAGAAATGAAATACTGCGGATAGAACATCGAAGCAGTAACCGCCGTAAATATCCAGAGTGTATAGGAAAATCCCTTTAATTTTTCATAGCCTCTCACGCCTGTAGCAAGGGCAATGAAGCCTGAGATCAGTAGAATACCGGTTAGTGTCACTGTTCCAGTTAATGCAGATAATAATGAACCGGCAAAAAGGATTGCGGATAAAATCAGAATGTACTGGTGAATGCTCTTTTTCATAGTAAGAAAAGGGTTTGAAAATCGTCTAAATATATGTATTTGGATTAAACAGAATGATCATAATTGACTTTTTTTAGAATTATTTTCATTGATTGTTCCGCAAATTAAGTTGTTTTGTTTACCTTAGACTTTAATTATCATGGATTTAAATTTAATTAAAAATTATGAACCGGATTCTTGTTGCAGGAAGCTCTAATACCGATATGGTAATAAAGACCGATAAATTCCCTGAGCCCGGAGAAACAGTTCTGGGAGGTACGTTTTTCATGAATCCCGGAGGCAAGGGAGCTAACCAGGCCGTTGCAGCAGCAAGGCTTGGAGGGAAGGTAACATTCATTACAAAGATCGGCAATGACCTGTTTGGAAATCAGACAATGGGGGTGCTGAAAAAAGAAGGAATTGATACCCGTAATATTATAAAGGATGAAAATTTCCCGTCAGGCGTTGCACTTATAACTGTAAACTCCATGGGGGAAAACAATATAGTTGTCGCACCCGGATCAAACAGCAACCTGGTAGCTGAAGACATAGACTCCAATCTCTTATCATCAGGGAAATTTGGGATTCTGCTCCTTCAGCTGGAGATTCCCATTATGACAGTTGAATATATAGCTCTCACAGCAGCGGAACATGGCATAAAAGTGATGCTCAATCCGGCACCTGCACAAAAACTTCATGACTACCTGCTCAGGCACATATGGTTGATCACTCCTGATGAAAACGAGGCAGGTATTCTGACGGGAATAAAAGTAACAAATGAAATGACGGCAGAAAAGGCAGCTAATGAACTCCAGAGAAGGGGCGTGAAAAATGTTATCATAACCCTTGGATCAAGAGGAGCATTTGTAAAATCTGAAGCGTTTACAGGAATTGTACCGGGCATTGCGGTTGAAGCAGTTGATACCACCGCGGCAGGTGATGTCTTTAACGGCGCACTGGCCGTGGCTTTTTCCGAGGGTAAAAAGATAAAAGATGCTGTGATTTTTGCAAATAAAGCTGCAGCCATATCGGTAACCAGGCTTGGTGCCCAGGCATCTGTTCCTTACAGAAAAGAACTCTAAACCTGTACCGAATTAAGTTTTGAATTAGGTATGAAGAACCGTCCTTCGCTATGGCTTCGGCTGGCAAGGCAAACGAATTAAGAATGAAAATGAACAGAATTATTGTTGTTTCTACATTTCTTGCAGTAATTTCAATGCTTACAGCCTGTACTGATTCGGATGACATGTTCCGGAGTATAAAGCCTGATATCTTAAAGGATAAAATTGCCGGAGGCTGGGCAGGGAAGATGGTTGGCGTGACTTATGGCGCACCAACTGAATTCAGAGCTCAGGGGAAAACCTACGAGGATCCCATCAATTGGAAACCTTCTGATATAAGAGGGAGTCTGTGGCAGGATGATATTTACGTCCAGCTTACATTCCTTATGGCAATGGATAAATATGGTGTCGATGCGCCTTCAAAAAAGTATCAGGAGATGTTCGCAAAGGCCGGCTATCCTCTCTGGCATGCAAATATGCAGGCGAGGAAGAACTTCTATGACAGCATTTTTGCTCCTCTTTCAGGAAGCCCTGAATATAATATTCATGCCGATGACATTGATTTTCAGATCGAAGCCGACTATATAGGATTTATGTCCCCCGGTATGCCTCAGACAGCTCATGCAATTGCAGACAAAATCGGCAGGATCATGAATTATGGTGATGGCCTTTATGGTGGCATTTTTGTGGCAGCGCTTTATGCTGAAGCATTTTTTGAAACAGATATTCCTCGTATAGTTGATAAAGCCCTGCTTTCAATTCCCTCCGGAAGCGATTATTATAAAATAATCAGGGACGTCATAAAACTGCACAATCACTATCCTGATAACTGGAGAGCTGCATGGAGAGAACTTGAGGATAAATGGGGAGAAGTAGATATATGCGGGGCAGGATCAACATTCAATATTGATGCAAAACTTAACGGGGCATATATTGTGATGGGCCTTTTGTATGGTGAAGGCGATCCGATGAAAACACTTGAAATTTCCACAAGATGCGGACAGGATTCCGATTGTAATCCTTCCAATGCCTTAGCTGTGATCGGAGTAATCAGAGGATTCAGCGAATTACCGGTTGAAATGCAGAATGGAGTTAAAGCTATCGGAGATTCAACTTTTATACATACTTCATACTCCTTTAATACAGCTGTTGAAAACACCTATAATTATGCACTCGGATTTATTGAAAAAGAGGGTGGTACCGTCAGAGGGAATAAAATATTGTTAAAAATCCAGGAACCTTCAGAGCCGGTTCTTGAGGTGGCATTCCCTGGCATAGTATTCGACAGAAATATTTCTGTTTTTGATAATAATGGCTGGTCCAATAAGGGTAAATGGCAGATAAGGGAGGTCCAGGGCAGAAACGGCAGAAAGATCAATCAATCAATATTTTCAGACAGGTCCGGTGATGAACTTGCACTTACATTTAAAGGAACAGGGATCGCAATCTATGGTAACTGGTACAAAGATGGAGGTAAAGCCGATGTATATATTGATGGCAAACTCCACCGGACTATCGACACATATTATTACTTTGCCAATCAGCAACATACTGAATGTATATGGCATGTAATGAATCTTCAGCCGGGAGAGCATACAATGAGGCTTGTGGTAAAAGGTGAAAAACGTCCCGAAGCAGAGGGTGCAAGGGTCTATATAACATCTGCAAAGATATTCAGAACAGAAAAGAAAAAGAATGAGGATTTCAGGTTTACTTTTGAGAGATAGAAAGTGCCTGGAGTGCCTGGAGTGCCCGGAGTGCCTGGAGTTCTTAAAGCATTTAAAAAATCTGAGTCCCAAGGATACACGAAATTGTTTAACTTTAAGTACTCCCTGCCTGACAGCAGGCAGGCAAACTTTAGCGCACTTTTAACTTCAAACATATGTTCATACCTCAAACCTATTCACTCGCAGTTATACTCTGCATAATTACCATGCTATGCTGGGGTTCCTGGGGCAATACCCAGAAGCTTGCCGGTAAAACCTGGCGCTTTGAACTCTTCTATTGGGATTATGTCCTTGGTATTTTGATCTTTTCACTCCTTCTTGGCTTTACTTTAGGAAGCATAGGTGAAGATGGCCGGAGCTTTATTCCCGACATTTCTCAGGCTAAAGCCGGTAATATTTTAAACGCATTCCTGGGTGGAGTTATATTTAATGCGTCAAATATCCTGCTTGTAGCAGCCATGGCCATAGCAGGGATGGCCGTTGCATTCCCTGTTGGCGTTGGCATAGCGCTTGCTTTGGGAGTCATAATCAATTATATCTTCACTCCGAAAGGAGATCCGGTGATACTTTTTGCCGGACTCGCTCTTATCGTGGTTGCAATAATCATTGATGCCATTGCATATAAAAAGCATAGTACAACCATGCAAAGAGTTTCGCGAAAAGGGATCCTGCTTTCAGTTGCGGCAGGGGTGCTGATGTCACTTTTCTACCGGTTTGTTGCCAGCTCAATGGCTACGGATTTTGTAACTCCCGAAGCCGGAAAACTTACACCATATTCAGCAGTATTCTTTTTTGCCATCGGTGTCGTAGTCAGCAATTTCCTCTTCAATTATCTCCTGATGAAAAAACCGATTGAGGGAGAACCTCTATCCTTCAATGACTACAGGAAAGGGAGTGCCCGGGTTCATCTCACCGGAATTCTTGGCGGAATAATATGGAACACCGGAATGTCGATGAGTATACTTGCCGCAGGTAAAGCCGGGTTTGCAATATCATATGGACTTGGTCAGGGAGCAACCCTTATTGCCGCTTTATGGGGTGTTTTCATCTGGAAAGAATTCAAGGGAGCAAATAAGACCGTAAACAGACTAATCTTATTTATGTTTGTTGCATATCTTGCAGGACTGGCACTGCTGGTATATGCCGGAGCGTGATAATCAAATTACAGACAGATGAATAAATCAAGAATCAAGAACCTTTTTATTGCAGGGGGAATGATATTTTTCCTCTGCGGGGGATGCTCGGACCGGAAATCAGTTGAGATAACCGGTGAAATGAAAGTCTGGCACAAGATTACACTGACATTTAAAGGACCACTTACAAGTGAATATGACACTATAAATCCCTTTACCCGCTACAGGCTGGATGTCGAATTCTCAAACGGAGAAAAGAGTCTCGCTGTGCCCGGTTACTACGCCGCAGACGGGAATGCTGCCGGGACCTCAGCAAAGGCAGGTAATAAATGGCGGGTACATTTTTGTCCTCCCTCAGAAGGAACATGGAACTATTCGGTCAGCTTTCTCAGAGGATATAATATTGCCATTTCGGATGACCTGTCTAAGGGTGAAAAGTGTTTCTTTAATGGTGTAAAAGGATCATTCACAGTTAAAAAGACAGATAAAGTTTCACCGGATTTCAGGGCAAAAGGAAGACTTCAATATAATGGCACACATTTCCTGAGACATGCGGGCACAGGAGAGCCCTTTCTTAAAGGTGGTGCGGATTCTCCGGAAAACTTTCTGGGATATAAAGAATTTGACGGCACATATTACGGAGGCAATAATCAGACCCGAAGCGGTGAAGCTGCTCCAAACAGCGGGCTTCATCTTTATGAACCTCATATTAAGGACTGGAATGAGGGGGATCCGCATTGGAAGAACGGTAAAGGCAAAGGGATAATTGGTGCATTAAACTACCTGTCATCGAAAGGAATGAACAGCTTCTATTTTCTGACTATGAACATTCTGGGAGATGGGGAGGATGTATGGCCTTACACCGAACGTAATGAAAGGTATCGGTTTGATTGCTCTAAACTCGACCAGTGGGAAATAGTATTTAAACATGCCGACAAACTGGGTATAATGAAGCATTTTGTTCTGCAGGAGACTGAGAATGAATGTCTGCTTGATTGCGGATACCTTGATGTACAGCGTAAATTATACCTGAGAGAACTGGTGGCACGCTTCTCACATAATCCTGGAATTACCTGGAATCTCGGGGAAGAACATCATGCGACTGAATGGTCACCTTACGGACAAACATACCGGGATACTAAAAAGATGGCCGATTATCTGAGGCAAACTGATCCATACGACAATTTCATTGTAATTCATACCCATTCAGCTCCTCAGCAGAGAATTAAGGACATGACAGCTTACCTTGGATTCAGGAATGTAGAGGGGCCATCAATCCAGTGCGGCAATGTGAATGAAATACATGAGGATGCTATATACTGGATAAATAAATCAGCTGAAGCCGGTCATCCGTGGGTGGTTTGCCTTGATGAAATCGGTCAGCACTGGAAAGGCGCTTTGCCTGATGAAGTTGATCCTGCCCATGATACGATAAGATATAAGGCACTCTGGGGAAATCTGATGGCCGGAGGAGCAGGTGTTGAATGGTATTTCGGATACAATTATCCTCACTCCGATCTTAACTGTGAAGACTGGCGGAGTCGTGACAAGTTATGGGACCAGACAAAAACTGCTCTTGATTTCTTCCACCAATACCTGCCTTTCACCGAAATGAAGAACCAGGATGATATCACCAAAGCCAAAGATGATTATTGTCTGGCAAAAGATGGAGAAATATATGCCATTTACCTTCCTCAGGGAGGTTCAACCGAGATACTGCTCACCCCCGGAAGTTATGGCGTAAAATGGTTCAATCCGCGTTCAGGAGGAGATTTGATGACGGGGACAACTGAAAAAGTAATGGGTATCGGATTTGCCTCTACAGGATATCCTCCGGAAGATCCTGGCAAAGACTGGGTGTGCCTGATCAGAAGACAACTTTAGAAGAATTTTCTTCGATATCCGATCTGAAAATTATGTAATTTATCTGTTGATAACATTTACCGGATTACCTGACAGATACTCGCTTATATTAGATACAGCAATATCCATAAGTCTTCTTCTGGCAGACAAAGACGCCCATGCCACATGAGGCGTCATAATACAGTTTTTAGCAGAGAGTAATGGATTGTCAGATGGAGGCGGTTCGACTGCCAGAACATCGAGAGCTGCACCGGCTAATCTTCCTTCATTAAGGGCATCAGCAAGATCTTCCTCAACTATCAGCGGACCACGGGCAGTATTTACAAGCAGAGCTGACGATTTCATCAGCTTAAGTCTGTCAGAATTGATGATGCCTTTGGTTTCCGGTGTAAGAGGACAATGAAGAGTGACAATATCGCTGTGCATAAAAAGCTCATTCAACGGATAGTTTTCATAATCGGTCACAGATGATGGATCATTAATAATTACTTTCATTCCTAAAGCTTCTGCAATTCCTGCAACTGCCCTTCCAATCCTGCCGAAACCGATAATACCGATTGTAAGACCGGCAAGTTCTGTCAGCGGTCTATCCCAATAGCAGAAATCAATTCTATTGCTCCATCTGCCTTTTCTTACCCCTTCTGAAAGTGATCCCGTATCATTGAAGAATTCAAGTATCAGTGCAAAAACATGTTGCGCCACCGACATAGTACTGTATGCCGGCACATTTGTTACAATTATTCCTTTTTGCCTTGATGCTTCAGTATCTACAACATTATAACCGGTAGCCAGCACCCCGATATACTTCAGATCCGGCAGCTGATCCAGCTCTTTTGCCATCAGAAGAGTCTTATTCGTTAGTACCACTTCAGCCCCTGAAGCCCTTGCAATAGTTGCCGACGGAGGTGTCCTGTCATGTATGTCAACCTCTCCCATGGCCTTCAATTCATCCCATGAGAGATCTCCGGGATTCAGGGCGTAACCATCAAGAACAACAATTTTCATTTCAATTAGATTTAAAGCAT
>DNOQ01000312.1 GCA_003501665.1 Bacteroidales bacterium
CTGATGGTAATTCAGCAATTGTAGTAGAACAATATATAATGCCTTTTCTAAGTTCAAAAATTCCTCTCCGTAACGTATATAATGCAGTAAAAACAAATGATAATTGGATGATTGATTTCATAAGTTGGAGTTTTATTCCTAAGAATGAGGATATATCAAAACTGAATAAGGCTGTAGAGTAATATTCATTTTTTGTTTTAAAGTATTCAGATTACTTATTCGAATTTAAATGCCTCAAGATTTAACATTTTGGGGCATTTTTAATTTTATAATATATTAACATACAGATATTTGTCTTCATAATATACCAATCCATTTTAGAAGTTTGCTATCAAACAACTCCTGTTCTTCAAACATTGCCCAATGACTGCTCTTTTCAAAAATATTGTTTGAAAAATTGCCTAATTTACTCACAACAGGTGGCCATAGTGTTGGAACTGCCCAAAAATCATATTTCCCGTTAGCAATAAAGACGGGATAACAATATCTCATTTAAAGTCCTCGGAAATCAGCTCCGGGGGCTTTTTGTTAAATTAATCTGACCTTACTTGACTTTGGTATCAGGATAACGTAATTTTGATAATGAAATAAATAAGCCTCAGATGTCAAGCATCATCGAAGGATATAATTATGACATCTTCATCTCCTATCGCCAGAAGGACAACAAAGGCGACAAATGGGTTAGTAAGTTTGTTGAAGCACTAAAGACCGAACTTGAAGCTACCTTTAAGGAAGATGTCTCACTGTATTTCGATGAAAATCCTCATGACCGGCTACAGGAAACCTATGATGTCGATAAGAGCCTTGAAGGTAAGCTGAAGTGCCTTATATTCATCCCTATCCTTTCTCAGACCTACTGCGATCCTAACAGCTATGCATGGCAGCATGAGTTTCTGGCATTTTTACAGTCCGTCAAAAATGACCGCTTTGGCAAGGATGTGAAGCTGAGGAGTGGCAATGTCTCAAGCAGGATTCTGCCAATTCGCATACACGACCTTGAACCTGAAGATGTCAAGCTGTATGAAAAGGAAACCGGAAGTGTACTGAGGGCAATGGATTTTGTATTCAAGACATCCGCAGGTGTAAACCGACCATTAAAGGCTAATGAAGATCACCCTCAGGATAATCTTAACAAAACCTTTTACGCTGACCAGATTAACAAGGTAGCTCATGCAATAAAAGAGATTGTTACTTCAATAGAACATCATGAAGAAAAACCTGAAGAAATTTTAAGGGAAGTCTTTAAGCCAGTATCTGTCCCCAAGAAAAGTAATAAAACAAAAATCATTGCAGTATCAATCATAGGGTTGGTACTAATTATGCTTGGAACGTTCTTTATCCCAACGTTGTTTAAATCAGGAGAACCCGTTAAAAAATCAATTGCGGTACTTCCTTTTAAGTTGCTTAGTGATGAACCTGACAAACAATATCTGGCTGATGGCATGATGGATGCCATTACACTCCATCTTTCAAAAATCAAAGATTTACGGGTAATGTCAAGAACATCGGTTGAACAATACCGGGAAAGAACCAAGACAACCCGATCTATTGGACAGGAACTTGATGTAGAGTATTTGCTTGAAGGTAGTTTTCAGAAGTTTGGTGATAATGTAAAGTTAATTGTCCAACTAATTAAAGCACGTGATGAAAGTCATAAATGGGCTAATGAATATAATAGAAACTGGAAAGATATTTTTTCTGTTCAGAGTGAAGTAGCACAGACCATTGCAGGCGAATTAAATGCTGTAATCTCACCTGAAGAAAAACAAAACATTGAAAAGACTCCCACTACCAGTCTTACAGCTTATAATTTATTTGAGAGAGGTAGAGAAGAACAATGGAAGTATTGGGATAATCGTGATCGGGAAACATTAGAAAAAGCGGAGGATTTCTTTATTGAAGCATTGGAATATGATCCTGAATATGCTCTTGCATATGCCGGACTGGCATGGGTATATACAAATAAACATTTTTGGAATGAATTTTTTTCGGAAAATTTCATGGATTCTGTATTGATACTGGCAAATAAAGCTCTTTCCTATGATAAACAATTGTCTGAAGCATATCTTTTAAGAGGATCTTATTATTTGAACAAAGGCAGCAATGACAAAGCTATTTTGGAATATGAAAAAGCATTGACATTCAATCCTAATAGTTGGGAAGCATGCAATAGATTAGGATGGTTCCATTTTGGCTATGAGAATACTGATTTTGTTAAAGGATTAGAATATTTACATAAAGCGGTAAGTCTTAATCAAGGAAAGGAACTACCTCGACTACTCCGGCAACTTGGAGAAGTATATGGATGGAGAGCAGGATTCCCGGAAAAAGCGAAACATTCTTTGCAGGAAGCTTTTAAACTTGATGGTGATACAATAGCATATTTACTCGGTTTATCTGAGGGGGAACGGGCTCTCCGTAATTATGAAAAGTCAATTGAATTATTAAATAAATGTTATGCAATTGATTCAAATAGAGTAGAGACACTGGCATGGCTTGCTTATGATTATTATATGCTTGATCGATCAAGTGAATCAATAAAATATGTCAGGAAGTTTCAGGATAATTTGAAAGTTCTGAACTGGGTTTATTATTCTGCCATGAAACGGATTGGATATGTATATCGGCAAAATGGATTTAGGGAAGAGGCTAATCACTGGTTTGATGAACAAAGGAAGATTAGCGAAGAATCCTTAAAATTGGGAAGGTTATATTCAATAGATGCCAATTATGATCTTGCCGCTGTGTATTCATTCATGGGAGAGAAGGAGAAGGCATTTGAAAATTTAAGGAAAGTCACTAAAATACCGGTGTGCCCCTTATGGTTGCTCTCTGCTATAAAGGATGAACCACTCTTCAACACTTTAAGAAAAGAATCTGAATTTCAGAAAATTGTTAATGAACTGGAAACCAAATATCAGGATGAACACGAAAGAGTAAATAAATGGATGCAAGATCAGGGAATGAAGTAATTTGCCTCATCTCGAAGCGGCAAAAAAAGCTGTTGCAAGCCAAAAATAGCGACTTACCGGATAATATGTTCCTGCCATAGTAAATGCAATTCGTTACCTCAATTCCCCAACAATCAAATAATTTCATATAAATCTGTATATCTATTACATACAGTACAATATAATCATCGTAGAGTCCATTTTTAAGCCCGCAGAGCCACGATCTCCACTTCAGTAGTCTACCTATTACCCAATATCAAAGTGTCTTAAAACGCTTTAATACAAGCAAATAGGGCATTTGTTGTAGTTGCACTATATCCTATATACTTATATATCAACATATTAATTATGCAACTATTTAGTTTGGGAATTTGGAGACTGGATTGATCATTTCATATTTCATTTTAGTGGCTCAGTATAATCCGGAATTAGTGGTCAATTTATACCGGCAGTGTAATATTAAAATAGTTACTGCAATTCAGCACCCCAATTCCCCAATCTTTTTTAACCTGGGTATAATCTCATTTTTAATATCAGGGGTACATTAATTAGACAAGTTGATACTCTTCTATTATTTCAGTGTTTTCCTCTACCCCTGATACAACTTTTGGCACCCCCTGATACAGTTCTGCAGTGAGTGTATCATACCATTCCAAGGCTAATTTCTCATTGGCAAAACATCGGCTACGATCCCTACCAAATTGCCCATTAGAAGGTATAGCTTCACGTTCACCATATTTGTCTTTTCGAATGTATATAATATCAACTTCCCAATGAAGTATCTCATCTGTATAGGTTCCCCCGATAACATATAGTGCCACTACTTCATTTCGTTTCAATAAAGTATATGGAAGGCCATTAAGCCTGAATTGTGTTTTCAGTGTTTTCATTGTTGTCTGTTATTAAATTGGTATGATTAATCCGGATCAAACTGAACCACTAATCCAGACTAAACTGACACAAACTGTGTTGTACTATTGTATACGTTTTACAAGCGCCAGGGTTGGGTAAATCACATTATAACAACTCATTAAATAGCAGTTTCCTATTGCAGTTTATTCTAACTATCTATATATAAAATTTCAATTTGTAACATTTCAGCCCGGGGTGATACCTGGGTGGATGGATTTTTGCCAATTTAACAATTTAGATTTTGATAAACCATTCATTTCTATTGATATAAACCTCCTGAATTATTTCAATTTTAAAAATTAACCATTTATTTTTATTTTTATTTCTAACTAAACAAATTTTTATGAAGAAGATTTTTACTCTAACTGTCATTATCGCAACGGCACTGACAGTTTTTGCACAGTCACCTCAGAAAATCAGCTACCAGGCTGTAATCCGTAATACCTCCGGAGGATTGGTTACGAATCATACTGTCGGGATGAAGATCAGCATTTTACGTGGATCAACAACGGGGACAGTTGTATATTCAGAGACTTACAATCCTGTTCCACAGACAAATGCCAACGGATTAGTAACAATTGAGATCGGAAACGGAACGCCTGTAACAGGGACATTTTCCGGAATAGACTGGTCAGCAGGTCCGTATTATCTTAAGACTGAA
>DNOQ01000230.1:0-2325 GCA_003501665.1 Bacteroidales bacterium
ATTCATTTAATGAATTACAATAATAGAAGTAGGACAGCGATGACCGGTTCTCGTAGTAAGGATATCTTATTTTTATTCCTGGATCCGTTGTGACAATATTCCTGTAAAAACCTGAACTATTCCCTTTATATCAAATATAATAGTTCTAAAAAAGTAGAAAAACCTCATATAAATCTCCGCATTTTAAAAAGGACTATTCTATAAAAAAAGATTAATTTTTAGTCTTTTCACAATTAGTTTATCCCCAATTAAATCTAAAATATTCATCTGGAAATACATGATAAAAATCCGAAAAGTAGAAGATAAAGATCTCCTTCCTTTATCCGAATTTTTACGTAAAGTTTTTCCAACACAATTTGAAACACAAAAATACTGTTTGCAAAAATTTGAGTACTGGTGGTCTACAAATCCTGCGTACTCTGATCAGATCTCACGGGGTTGGATACTTGAATCAGACGAAGCAATTGTTGGGTTTATTGGGAATATACCGGTTAATATTATAGTTGATGGTGAAGCGAAACTCGCGGTTGCAGCGGTTTACTGGTATATGGATCCTTCATTGAGAGGAATATACAGTATACGACTTTTCAATGAGTTCATAAAACAAAAAAATATCTCGGTATTTCAGTTCAAATACCGCAATGAGAGTATGAAAATTTTTTTATCGCGATATAATTTTAAAGAATACATTCTGCCGCAATTTCAACAACAATACATATACATGATAGATAAAAAAAGGCTGAATCTCTACACCATTGCATTCATTTTATTTAACAATTTAAATCTAAAATTACAGGGCTTATCCGAACTTGTCAGGCGATTAGGTTTCCTGATGGGACCTTGGAAACTTCAAAAATCCCTGGTACAAGGGAATGCGCTGGATGAGGAATATACATCCTCAATCTGTACTTCGTGTGATGCTTCATTTTTATCGCTGCACCATTTAAACCATCGGAACAATGACATAGACATATTTTATGATGTAAAAACACTGAACTGGCTCTATTTTTCCGAAAGAGAAAACAATAAACGAATAGTGATCCAATGCAAGCGATCCAGTGATAATTCACTTGTAGGGTATATGGTGTTCGATATATACCTGCATAATCTATATCGTGAAAAGATTCTGCACCTGATGGAAATTTGTATAGAGAAGGAAAATCTTCAAGTGTTACAATCATTAATTGCATTTGCTACTGAAATCGGCAAACAAAATAATATCAACTTATTGATATTATGGGCAAATTCTCCAAATATCGATGCATATTTCCAGAGCGCCGATGTTTTAAAACGATCAGTCCGGACTTATCGTTATGTCAGGTTATCGGACTCCAATGATATGAGTAAACTGAATAATGAGTGTCGGAAAATAAATTTTTCATTGATTTGGCCTGTGTAGCTATTCCGGTGTATTCTTTGAAGGTTTGGGATCAATCAAAGGGGAGATCCGATTGAAACCGGTAATAGGGGAGGGTATATCTGCTTTCATATACCCAACGAAAAAGAATCCTTCCATAAGGTGATGTTTTGCTCCACTGTATTGCATTGTTCCGACATATCACGACCCGTTTTCTATCGGACTTCGGAGCAGATCGAGTTTGGCGGATGATATTATACATAATATCTTAAGGTGCGCTTCAAGTTTCACATTTAATAACATAAAATTTTTCATGAATGCCCTTACATAAGAAAGATGAATAATACGATCATTACCAATATGGAAAAATCTGAATAAGTGTGAAACTGATATATTGCACAGTCTTGGGGTAGGTCACCAGACTTCCAAGCAAGAAACAGGTACTTCAGACTCAGGAAAACAGCTATGGAACTTTCTCCAGACCACCATCTCACTCCTGAACAGGAAGTACTTCTCTGGGCAATCCGCGTTGACCATACGAAGGACCAACGGGTGGCCGAGCTTCTCACAACTGGAGTTGATTGGGACTATGTACGGGAGACTGCAACCCGGCACGGGATTATTCCTCTTCTTTACAAAAGGTTGAAAGGAGAGATGGCGTATGTCGTTCCTCCGGACAAACTTTCGATGCTAAGAACGCTTTTTTTGGCAATTGCTATACGGAATCTGCAGATGACACAACACCTTCTTAAGGTCATCAACCTCCTTGCCGATTCAGGTGTCGAGGCCATGCCTTTCAAGGGGCCTGTACTGGCGGTTCAGGCGTATGGGGATCTCTCGATGAGAAGTTTTGGTGATCTGGATATTCTAATTCATGCCAATGATATTTCCCGGGCAAATCAGATCCTGACTGATCAAGGATATAACCTGAATGAATCGCGTGATGATAATGCAGGCCTGATATTACG
>DNOQ01000230.1:2490-3629 GCA_003501665.1 Bacteroidales bacterium
CTTGAATCATCCCGATTTAAGATGGCATGATGTATTCAATCGTGCTGAACATATTGGATTGAAACGGATCGTTCTCATCGGGCTGTTCCTTGCGCATACGCACGGGGGCGTCAGATGTGGATCTGAAACTGAAAACCTGTTCATATCGGATACTACGATGCTGATGCTTGCGCGGGAGATTCAGCTCAATTTATTCCAAGTCCGGACTTCGAATCCCGTTGAGCCATTCATATATCTGAAGTCACGGGAGAGGGTCAAAGATCAAATTATGTTTCTTTTTAATTATTTTTCATTACTAGTCCCAAAAGTCCCCAAATTCCTTAGATGGGCTTTGCGACAATTGATAGGATAAAACATCATCTGATTTAGGGATAGGATAAATTTCCTGCGTATATCCTGCTGGTACCGAATGTATTCCTTCCCGCCATTATTGTAAGAATGCCCGAGATTTTGACATAAACCATTCGAAAAAATGGGAGTAATCGGGAAGTTGCAACGATATTTTAGATGGATTAGGCCCGTATAAATTGTCGTAAACCGACATTTTCTCGTAAGGAGTATGTCCTGGCAGATTACCCAGTGATTGCGCAAATATCTGCTCTGGAGTTAACGTATCGTAAAGAGCCCAATTCCTGTACACCCATACACCTTCACTGGGGACTCCACGGATTTTAACCGCCGCTTCAATACTTTCCATAAACGTATTGTGATGTATTTTCACATAACCCCCTGCAGGAACTGTTGCATCAGAAACATCGTTGCCGCCATGCATATCAAAATAATGACTATTGGCGTTTCCCAGAACAAGGTTATACCGGGCTTCGTAACTGGACCCCGGGGAACCTCTCACCCCGGCGATGCTGTGCCGGTTCCAGTCATAGACATTCGCCTCTATAAGCGCGTCGGCTCCTGTGGAAATAACCGTCCCATACCCTAAACCGCTGCGTTGGTTATGATGAATAAAGTTATGATGGATATGATTTTCATGCGATCCGGTTTGAAGATAAATGGCAGCATGGCTCCATCCCGACAATTCGCAATTGTCAACGGTCAGGTGGGAGAATGAACTCCAGATTCCTGCAGAATTCGGGATATCATAATACCGTCCCTGCGAACCCAG
This sequence comes from Bacteroidales bacterium, assembly GCA_003501665.1. Classification (GTDB taxonomy): domain Bacteria; phylum Bacteroidota; class Bacteroidia; order Bacteroidales; family VadinHA17; genus LD21. The sequence continues at coordinate 3,611 of DNOQ01000230.1, forward strand.
CCATAACATCTGTTCAGTT
>DNOQ01000232.1 GCA_003501665.1 Bacteroidales bacterium
GGTTTGCACAATAGCCAAAAGGAATATAAAAGCCGGTGAAAAAGTGAAAGGCATAGGGAGCGCTGATATTTATGGCAGGATATATACTTATAAAGAGGCAAGTCAGCTTAAAGCGGTTCCGCTGGGAATTGCAGAAAATGGTATTGCTCTTGCCGGTATGCCAAAGGGAACACTTATAACTGAAGGCAACTTTAAACCAGATTCAACAACATTCATTTATAAACTGAGGAAAGAACAGGACAACTTACTGAAATGAAAGCAGTAATAATAAATGCCCCTGGTGATTACGGGATCTATGATGTCCCGGTACCGGCCTGCCCCGAAGGAGGAATGCTGGTGAAAGTGCTTGCTGCGGGACTTTGCGGTGGTGACCTGCGCACTCTTCGTATGGGGCATCACCGGGTGAAACTGCCATTTATTATCGGGCATGAAGTAAGCGGTGAAGTCGTGAAAACAGGTCCCGGTTACAGGGGCCCATGGAAAAGCGGTAACAAACTTGCCATTGCTCCTGTGGTTTATTGCGGCAAATGTGAATTCTGTGAGAATGGGATTTTCGAACTTTGTAATGATTATAAGGAACTGGCACAATACTGGCCGGGAGGATTTGCAGAATATATGGCAATCCCTGAGGAGGCTGTCTTGCGGGGAACAATCCGGGAAATCCCCCGGGGGCTTGACCCTGTGCATGCAACACTCGTTGAACCTTTATCATCATGCATAAACGCCCAGGAGAAAGGCGAAGTCGGATCAGGAGATAATGTTGTTATTATAGGTGCAGGGCCTGTAGGAACATTACATCTCGAACTTGCCAGGTCGCGGGGCGCAGAGAAGGTAATAGCAGTGGATATTGACGATAACAAGCTCGAACGGGTAAAATCGTTCTCTCCGGATCATATTGTCAATTCAGCAGAATCAGATCCCGTTGCGGAAGTTATCAGGCTGACCGGAGGATATGGTGCAGACGTGATAATAACAGCCAATCCTGCTCCCGAAACCCAGATACAGGCAGTGAGGATGGCAAAAAAGGGCGGCCGTATCCTGCTTTTCGGAGGTCTGCCAAAAGACAAATCATGTCCGGGAGTGGATATGAACATCGTTCATTATAATGCACTTCATCTTATCGGTACGACGGTTTATGCCCCGAAGCATAACAGGGAAGCCATGAAACTGATTGTATCACGGCAGATTTCTGCAGAAAAGTTGATCTCGCACGTACTCCCGCTTGCGGAATTTGAAAAAGGCGCCACCCTTGCACTTGAAGGCAAGGCAGGGAAGGTGGTATTTACCCCTTTATAAATCAACAGGATGATTAAGCACGAGAAATAAAAACTATGAAAACACATCTTCTGATTCTTGTCCTTGATGATGCTGATAGCAAATACACCTTTGAATAATATGAAGCAATTTCCGATCAAAGAGATAGCGCAGATCTGCCTTGTAGTCCCTGATATAGAGGAAGCAACAAGAAATTTCCAGGAAAGATTCGGGGTGGGGCCATGGCATTTCTATACTTACGGGAAACCTCTGGTAAAGCGTATGACCAGGCATGGGAAACCAATCGAGTACAAAATGAAAGTGGCTCTTTCAAACATAGGGTCGATGCGTATTGAACTTATACAGCCAATGGAAGGTGATACGGTATACAGGGATTTTGTTGAGAAACACGGTTATGGTATACATCACCTCGGCATTCTGACTGAAAACATGCAGGATTCCATCAGAATGGCTGAGGAAGCGGGTATTGCAATGACAATGGACGGAGCCGGTTTTGGGCCGGATGATGACGGCCATTATGCATATCTCGATACCGAGGATCTTGTGTACACCACATTTGAACTGATTGAGCGCCCGAAGCGCCGTAATCCTCCGGAAAGGATATATCCTGATAACTCATAACAAACACAGACCAATGGAAAAACTAAAATTCAGCTATTTTCAGCTCACATTCGGACAGGAAGAAACTTACCTGAAACCCGAAGATACTTATATACGTTTAAAGAAGTTCGGATACGACGCAATAGAACTCTGTCCGCCAAAAGGAAGGTATGGATTGGGTGTAAGTATTGAAAAATTCCTTGACGACCACAGGGAACTTAAGGACAAGTACGGACTGGGTATTTCCTGCCTCAATGAATGCTGGGGCGAGATGTGGGATCCCTTTTCTCCCAATTATAAGACTCTTACTGAAAAGAAGACAGCTGAACTGGCCATTGCCGAAACAAAGATCACGATCGATCTGGCATCTGAACTACAAGCACCCTTTGTTACAGTTGCTGTCGCTATCCATGCGCCAATAACAAAAGAGAATGTTTCCGAATGTTCACAGATCGCCGTTGAATCTCTGCGCACCATGGCAAACTATGCAAAGCAGAAAAATGTACGCCTGGTGTTTGAGGCAACCAACCACCTCGAAATGGGAAAATTTGTTAATACGGTTGCCAATCACAGGCTTTTGATTGATAATACCGGCGTTGACAACATCGGCATTCAGATTGACTGGTTCCATGCCAACTTTGAAGAGCTTAATGCTTACGAAGCAGTCATGGATGCAGGAAACCTCTTATGGCACATGCATTTCCGCGATTCAAACTCGCTCACTCCCGGGTATGGAACCGTCGATTTTAAGGCAGTAATAAGGGCTTTGAAAAAAATAGACTACAAAGGTTACTGTACCATAGAAAGCGCTCCCATGATTCCGGATCCGGATACAGCTGCAAAAGATGGAATCGATTATTTGAAATTTCTTGAACGCATTGCCGAGTATCAGATTAGTCCTGAGTTCCCGAATGGATATGCAATTCGTTAACAGGTACCATTCTTACAAAAAACATTTTATCAACCAAAATGAAAATAATCCAAAAACAAATCACGTTTGGCCTGGTGGTGGGAACACGCGGCTTTTTCAACAGCGAACTGGCAGTTCAGGGTAAGAAGGACCTTCTTGCTCTTATGGACAGACTGGGATACAATTATGTAATCCTCCCTTCGGAGGCAACCCCAACCGGCGCTATCGAGACTGTTGACGATGCCAGGAAATGCGCAAAACTCTTTAATGAAAAGCGCGACGAAATTGACGGCATCATAGTATCATTGCCAAATTTCGGAGATGAGCTGGGTATTGTGAATACCCTGAGCTTCGCCAGGCTCGGTGTACCGGTACTGGTACAGGCCTGCGACGATGAAAACGATAAGGTCAGTATCGCTCTTCGCCGTGACGCATTCTGCGGAAAACTGTCAGTATGTAATAACCTTTACCAGTATGGCATCCCCTTTACAAACACATCATTGCATACCTGCAAAATCAACAGCGAGGTGTTTGAGAAAGATATCCACAGGTTTGCAAAGGTTTGCCGCGTCGTAAAGGGAATGACCAATGCCAGGGTTGGAGCCATTGGTGCCCGCCCGGCAGCATTCCAGACAATGAGGGCCAGTGAAAAGATACTCCAGGCAAACGGGATCACTGTTGTTCCGGTAGATATGTCGGAGATACTGGGCAAGGCTGGTAAGATATCTGATTCAGATCCTGAACTGAAAAAGAAGCTGGATGAAATCCGCGCCTATGGAGAGATTTCTTCATCAATTGCCGAGGAAAGCATTATAAAACAGGCGAAATTCAGTGTGGCCAGCGAACAATGGATCTCAGCAAACGATATTGATGCAGCTGCTTTCCAGTGCTGGACATCAATACAGGAGAATTTCGGATGCGCAACCTGCCTTACGATGAGCATGCTGAGCGAGAAACTCCTGCCTTCTGCCTGCGAAGTAGATATCTGCGGCACTCTTTCAATGTATGCACTTGCCCTTGCATCAGGAAATCCGTCTGCATTGCTTGACTGGAACAATAACTACGGGGAGGAGCGTAATAAGTGCAGCGGCATTCATTGCAGTAACTATCCGAAAAGCTTCATAAAGAGTAAAATCGTGATCGAAAGTCTCGATGTATTAGGCGCCAGCCTTGGCAAAGAACGTTGTTTTGGCGCTGTGAAGGGGAGAGTTGCCGCCGGACCATTTTCATTTTTCAGGATTTCAACCGACGACCTCAGCGGAAGCGTGAAAGCATATCTCGGGGAGGGTATGTTTACTGACGATCCCTACGATATGGATGGAGGCGTTGCAGTGTGCGAGGTGAATAACCTCCAGGGCCTGATGAATTACCTCTGTAAAAATGGTTTTGAACATCATGTTGCCATGGGACGTGATCATGTTGCTGACATACTTCAAGAGTCTGTTCAAAGTTACATGGGCTGGGA
>DNOQ01000520.1 GCA_003501665.1 Bacteroidales bacterium
CCCATGAAGTTAAGGAAGAGCAGGGAGGTAGTAATTCCTTTCGGAACAGTAGATGTGATGCCAACTCTGCTTGGGCTTGCCGGCCTTCCTGTTCCGGGTTCTGTGGAGGGGACAGATTTTTCGTCATATTTACTGGGTAAGGGAGATCCCGGTATGAAGTCAGCTCTGATAATGTGTCCCGTCCCGTTTCATCAGTGGAGCTTTGAGAACGGAGGCCGTGAATATCGAGGAGTAAGAACCAAAAGATATACCTATGCAAAAGACCTTGACGGGCCATGGCTACTTTTTGACAATAAGCAGGATCCATATCAGTTAAACAATCAGATAAACAAACCGGAATACTCTGAAATACAGAAAGAACTGGAAGAAGAACTCAATCGCTTATTAAGGAAGACCGGCGACGAATTCAGAGAAGCGGATTATTATATGCAAAAATGGAATTATGACTATGATTGATCACACCTCCAGCCTGCTCTGATAATCTTTCAACTCATCCCATTTTCCTTCATCAGCTAACCTGGCCTGATGTGGCCATGTCGACGGATTATGTATGCGGTACCTTTCCCCTCCGCCTGATCCTGCATACATACCAGTATGATGAACCGGTGATCCAGAGTATCAGCAGAAGGAAAAGAATGATCAGGTAGTTTCTCATGGAAAAATATTTTCTGAAGGATTTCTAAAAATCAGATATTCCTAAAGTTAGTGACGACTAATTTATTATCAAAATATTTGGTCAAAAAACAACAATAAAAGGCAATCCGGATTTATATTTGGAGTTTTATCAAAATGAATTAAATGAAAATTATGTCAAAGAAACGAAGCATCGATGAGATTAACGAAAAGATCCGCAGCGGGAAAGCAGTGGTTCTGACAGCTGAGCAGGTTTCGGCGATGGGAAAGGAAATGACATCTGCCGAACTATTTGATAAAGTGGATGTTGTTACAACAGCAACTTTCGGGCCCATGTGCTCGTCAGGTGCTTTTATCAACTTTGGTCATACCTCTCCGCCTATGCGCATGGAAAGAATAACTCTTAACAATGTGCCGGCTTACGGCGGCATTGCAGCCGTTGATGCTTATCTGGGTGCAACCGAAACAGCCATGCCTCACGATCAGTACGGTGGGGCTCACGTGATAGAGGAGCTTATTGCAGGGAAGGATGTGATTCTTCAGGCAACAGCAAAGGGAACTGATTGTTATACCAGAACTGAAGTGAAAACGTTCATCAACAGGAACACAATAAACGAGTTCATAATGTTCAATCCCCGGAATGCTTACCAGAATTATAATGTTGCGGTAAACAGTACGAGTAAGATCAAATATACCTATATGGGAATCCTTCTTCCGTCGTTCGGAAATGCAAATTTCTCGACTTCCGGTGAGCTGAGCCCCCTGCTCAATGATCCTGAGTTACGTACTATTGGCATCGGCACAAGGATCCTTTTCGGAGGTGCAGTCGGATATGTGGCATGGCACGGTACACAGTTCAACACAGGCAAACCTGTCAATGAACATGGTGTACCCGTCGGGAATTCTGCAACCCTTGCTTTAATCGGGGATGCAAAACAGATGAGTAACAGATTTATTAAAGCGGCATATTTCGAAAAATATGGCGTTTCAATGTTTGTCGGAGTCGGAATTCCCATACCTGTTCTTGATGATGATCTTGCTAAAAGGGTTTCAGTTTGCAACAGACAGATCGAGACCAATATTATTGATTACGGATCAGGCAATTTCGAATTATTGGGACGGATTGACTATGAATCACTATTTTCGGGAAAGATTTCATTTAACGGGAAGAAGATCCGGACTGCTCCGCTCTCAAGTGTTAAGGTAGCCCGCGAAATTGCTGATATCCTGAAAAAAGAGATTTCTGAAGGACGTTTTTATCTGACTGAGCCGGTTGCATTATTCCCCAGGACAACCGGACTCAACAGCCTTGAGATAAGGATCTGATGTTTAACAATTAATTCAAAATCATGACAAGCAAAAGATTTGTTCTGACTTTCCATCCTGATGCAACAGGACAACCAATAACCTATAACCTGATTAAGAAATTTGATATAATGGTCAACATCATTAAGGCCGATGTCTCACCCGGCGAAATAGGTCACCTGGTTATGGAAATGACTGCTCCTGCGAAAGTACTGAAAGAGGGAATGGAATATATCAGGCAGCAAAAGGTAGAGTGTGAACCGATTGACAAGAAAATTACCTGCCGGCAGGATCTCTGCATTCATTGTGGCGCATGTTCGGCCGTCTGTTTCGCGGGGGCTCTTACCATGAAGCGTGACAGTGCCGAACTCCTGTTCGAACCAGAGAAATGTGTTGTATGTGAACTCTGCCTTAAAGCATGTCCGTTGAAGCTATTCTCTATCGATCTTGGCTAAAAGCTTATCATACCAGCCGCGATTCTACCGCGAGTCAATGGGTAACCAGCGGTGGAGCAGTTTCAGGTACGTTTTCAGAGAGACCGATCTGTGGGTGGCGGTTGATGCTGAAAAGCATAATAAGGCTGTTGAAAGGTTCGTACAGGAGCGTATACGTTATTACAGACAGATCCTTGATCAATATATCATTAAGCATCCCGGATTAGAAGATTCCCTCATTCCTGTTAAAATTCCATCAGGTGCTCATAATATCATTTCCGAAATGGGAAAGGCGGCAGATGCAGCCGGCACCGGACCTATGAGTGCAGTGGCAGGAGTAGTTGCTGAATTTGTCTGCAATGATCTGATAAAAAAATTCGGATTTAAGGAAGTGGTCATTGAGAACGGAGGGGATATTTTCATGAAACTGACATCACCGGCCACAATTTCGGTATATGCAGGAAAATCACCTTTATCGGAAAAGATAAAGCTGGTTATAAAGCCTGAAGAGACCCCTCTTGCGGTTTGTACATCTTCGGGGACAACAGGACATTCATTCAGTCTCGGCAAGGCTGATGCCTGTATGATAGCCTGTCGCTCAGGAGCCCTTGCCGATGCTTATGCCACAGCATTCTGCAATGAGGTAAAAAATAAGGAAATGGTGTTGGAAATAGCAGAAAAGGCTTTGAAGAAAACGGATATCCTTTCTGTTGTCATCATTTTGGATGACAAAGTCGGCCTGGGAGGTACTCTGGAGATAAAAATCTGAAAGATATCCTTAACTTTGTATCACTCAATAATATCTTTGTGTAACTTAGTATCCTTTGACCACCGAAACCATAGCGGAGGTGGTTAATGTCTGTGGCCAGAATAATGCCACTAAGACTCTAAGGCACAAAGGATCACGAAGAATGCTTTAAAATTGAAATCATTATGAGCCGAATAATTATGAACAGCCTGGATTATACCAGGATAATGAAATGCATAGATGATGCAAAAAGTCAAAAGACAATCAGTGCTGATGAAGCAGAAAAACTGATCAGTGAACTGAATTCCGCAAAAATAGTCGAACCCCACGAGGTCCCTGTCGATATTGTAACAATGAATTCAATTGTAAAGGTAAGCTTCCTGAATACCAAAATAGAGCTTCAGTTCCGGATCGTTTATCCCGACGAGGCCAATTTTAAAGAAAATAAAATTTCGATCTTTTCACCGGTCGCAACTGCTCTTATCGGCTATAAAGAGTCAGACGAAATCGAGTGGATGGTCCCGTCGGGAATGACAAAAATACGTATCGATAAAATAATCTATCAGCCCGAAGCAGCGGGAGATTATACACTCTGATCATCAAAGCGCTCTCACGTTACGATAAGGAAAATGGATGACGGATTGAGTTTTAAAAGATTTTAGTATATTGACAGTTAATCGAATCCGGCATTGTTCTGCAATATTGTCATCATAGATTACCGGCTGATTATAAACGATTTGAAATATTTGATCAAATAAATTAGGTAATATCTCCTTTCTTTATTAATTTTTAGGTCTAAACCATTATCTAAATTTTATTTTATGACCCGTATCATTAAATCCATGTTCGTTTTAATGGCTTTGTGTATTTCCATTTTAACAACCTATGGGCAATCAGCTATTCCTGCCACAGGCGGGACCGCTACCGGTACCGGCGGGACTGTAACCTATACAGTCGGACAGGTAACCTATAGTACATTTACCGGCTCCTCAGGGAGTGTGGCCCAGGGAGTTCAGCAACCCTGGGAGATCTCTACAGTTACTGCAATTGAGAAAACCGAAGGAATCACACTTGAAATGAGTGTTTATCCCAATCCCACCGACGGAGCTTTAAAACTTACCGTTAAGTCATTCGATCATAAAGGCCTGAGGTACAGGTTGTATGATATGAACGGGGTGCTTCTTCAGGATAAACCCATCGAAAGTGAAGAAACAGAGATCCTTTTACAGGGTTATTCATCCACGATGTATTTCCTGCGTATTGTTAATAACAAGCAGGAAATCAAGGTATTCAAGATCGTCAAGAATTGACAGTATTTTTCGGGGGCTTGATGCAGGGTGTGGGGTGCAAGGTTCAGGGTTTCCCACCTCCGCTAAAGCTTCGGTGGGCAAGCAGGGTTTCAGAGAGACATGAATCGAATTAAAGAAGAACGATAAACCGGAATAAGAATTTTTACAGACCGTGCCTGCGGCACATAATGGAACAGAAGTGGGGATTTCTTTAAACAGGTTACGCCTACGGCGTTCAGATATATAAAAAGATCATTTCAGGCCGGGTAAAAATGACCTGTTTTAAGAATTAAAGAAATGATAACACCGACAAGCCGCGCAGCGGCGGAATGTTTATAGAAATAAGATCTTTATAATGATATTGAGCCGCATAACGGCGGTCTTTAAATGGATAAACAAAATATATTAATTCTATGAAAAGATTAATTACTCTCGCTGTTGTGTCACTTCTGGCTCTGACACTTTCTGCCCAGGCTCCCCAGAGGTTGAGCTACCAGGCAGTGATCCGTAACTCCTCCGGAGGTCTCGTAACTGATCATACTGTCGGAATGAGGATCAGTATCCTTCAGGGATCTGCATCCGGGACTGCTGTTTATGTTGAAACCCATACATCAACTACTAATGCAAATGGTCTGGCAACCATTGAAATTGGAGGGGGATCAGTTGTTTCAGGTACTTTTGCTGCCATAAACTGGTCAGATGCTACATATTATTGTAAAACTGAGACTGATCCCGCAGGCGGAACCAGCTATTCAATTACCGGAACCAGCCAGTTAATAAGTGTGCCTTATGCATTGCATGCAAAGACTGTGCAGACAGGAGATAACTGGGGAACTCAGTCTGTTATATCAGATGCCACCCTTACGGGGACAGGTACCACTTCATCACCCCTGAAACTGGCACAACAGGGGGCAAGCGCAGGTCAGGTATTGAAATGGACCGGTACCACCTGGGATAACGCTGCAGATAATACCGGTCCATGGACCGAAAATGATAACTATATTTATAGTTCCAGTGGGAAAAAATTTGGTATTGGTATCAATGTGCCCAGCCGTAAATTGACAATTGCTGAACCAGGAACCGATTCATATCTGAATATTCAGAATGGTTCAACCGGCTATAATCTTACGGATGGCCTCCTGCTTGGCATGCAAGGACTTATTGGGTGGTTAGCGACCTATGAAGCCGGAAACCTTAACCTGGGCACCAGTGGCATGTCAAGATTAAGCATTGATTCCGAAGGGGAAGTTGGAATAGGCACAACGAATCCCGGTTATAAGCTTGATGTTACCGGAGCTGCGAACCTCAACAAAGGTCTGGATGGCACAGCATTGAGATGTAACGGGGCCGAAGCAATATGGTATAATGGGACATATTTCAGCTGGGGATATGGGGGTACATGGAACTTTTTCGGAGATAAGATCTTTATCGGAGCTGTAGCTGCAGATCCGGGAACCAATCTTCTGGTCGTTAACGGGGCAGCTGCCAAACCCGGGGGCGGCTCGTGGGCAACATGGTCCGATGCACGTCTGAAAGACATACATGGTATTTATTCCAAAGGTCTCGATGAGATATTGAAACTCAAACCTGTCTCTTTTTCCTATAAAACCGGTAACAAACCTAATCTTCCCGCGGATATAAATTATACAGGACTGATTGCCCAGGAGGTTCGGAAAATATTTCCCGAAGCTGTCAGTTCCGATGGTAACGGATTTCTCCAGCTGGATATACAGCCTGTCAATATGGCCCTGATCAATGCAGTAAGGGAACTTAAAGCCGAAAATGATGAACTTAAAGCCCGTTTAGAGCGGCTGGAAGCAAAGGTGGGCAAATAGTTTATATTCAAGGTTCAAGATTCAAGATTCAAAATTCAAAATTCCAGGTTTCAGGTTCCACGTAAAGATCAGTGTGCAGCAGAGAACCGGATTATTATATCCATTTTATCTGGAAGATAATATCAATTATCATTGGGGGATATTATTCATTTTATCTGGATAATGATTTCCTGAGCCGCGTATTACCTGCCCTGACATTATCGTAAGGGACGACCTTTTGGTAGAACTGAGCATTTTCAATTGTTTTTGAGCCGCGTAGCGGCGACCTGTTTATAGATATGTGAACGTTTAGAATGACCTGAGCCTCGTAGAAGCGGCCTGCAATGTTTATTTGACTCGTATTACTATTATTCATACCTTTTTACAATGATTTGACCGGACAAATTTTAACCTTAAACAGAATATAATGAAAAAGCTATTTACTATTATTGTAATCTCGGGATTAACTCTGACGATTTTTGCTCAGACACCACTTAAACTGAGCTACCAGGCGGTCATCCGCAACTCTTCCGGTGGGCTGGTTACTAATCATGCTGTCGGAATGAGGATTAGCATCCTCCGGGGATCTACAACCGGATTAATCGTGTACAGAGAAACCTATAGTCCTGTTCCGCAGACAAATGCAAACGGACTTGTCACTGTTGAAATAGGAAGTGGAACTCCATCGATCGGAACATTCTCGGAAATAAATTGGGTAGCTGGCCCATATTATCTTCAAACTGAAACAGATCCCACGGGTGGAACCAGCTACACCATTACCGGTACAAGCCAGCTGGTAAGCGTGCCTTATGCATTGTTTTCCAGAACTTCAGACCAGCTGGAT
>DNOQ01000105.1:0-4372 GCA_003501665.1 Bacteroidales bacterium
AATCCGGTGGGGTATGAAGATTCACTTACCAACCTGATAAAAATAACCGAAAGGACCTTTATGATAATGATGGCTAAGGAGATCGCTGAAAAATCAAAGAGATTCGATCTCTTTATTTCACCGCAGGAACTGAAAAATTACGGCATACTCAGCCCCGAAGAAGCTGAAGCAGTATTTAAAATAGGCTATAAAGCCACAAAAGAAAAACTTAAAGATCCCGAGGTTCAGAAGCTTATTGGATAGGTGATTTACTGAGCCGCTGTGCCATTGTGCCCCTGCACCTTTGCGCCATTCTCTTAAAAATACCCCGATCCGTCCCAGCAATGTGTACAGAGTTTTTCCTTTGGAAGGCCGATAGCAGCGATCAGATCATCCAGACGCTGATATAAAAGCGAATCGAGATCCAGTTTTTCCGCAATTTTTTCGACCATTTTTCCATACTTTTCCGAATCAGGATCCGAATACTCCTTCAATTCGTTCTCTTCTCCTGCCAGTTCAAATACTGCCCGTCGTGCAGCAAGCTCCATGGGTGTTCTGGATTGTGTGAAATTGAGAAAATCGCATGGATATAACAGAGGCGGACAGGCAATTCTCATGTGTAATTCCTTCGCACCGCATTTTCTCATGTCATTTGTATTATCCTTCAACTGTGTTCCCCTTACAATACTGTCATCAATAAATATCATTCTTTTTCCTTCAATAACAGCCTGGTTAGGGATCAGTTTCATTCTTGCGACAAGGTCCCTCTGCTCCTGAAAAGATGGAAGAAAACTTCTTGGCCATGTTGCTGTATATTTTGAATACGCTCTTTTATTCGGAATTCTTTTCTCATTTCCGTATCCGATAGCATGCCCTACTCCCGAATCAGGTATTCCGCATACAAAATCTGCTTCCACAGAATCTCTTCTGGCCAGTGCAGCCCCACATCTGTAACGACATTCATCAACATTGATCCCTTCATAGTAAGAAGGAGGATATCCGTAATAAACCCATAAAAATGCACATATCTGCATTTTATCTCCAGGTTTCCTCAACTGTGTAACTCCTTCCGATGTAACCTTTACAATCTCGCCCGGACCCATGTAATGATCAATCTCAAAACCTGTATTGGGAAAAGAACATGATTCTGAAGCGACAGCAAAGGTTCCCTCCTTTTTTCCGATAACAACAGGTGTCCTGCCTAGTTTATCTCTTGCAGCAATTATACCTTCTTCCGTCAGGATCATCAGTGAACAGGAGCCTTTAATATTGTTAAATACGTTTTCAATACCTTCAATAAAACTCTCTTCTTCACAAATCAGGCTGGCAACAACTTCTGTTGGATTTATGGTTCCTTCAAAATTTTCAGTAAAATGCTGCTTTTGTTTTAGTATTTTAGATTCAAGTTCGGCGATATTAACCAGTCTGCTTACCGTTACTATTGCAAAACGCCCCAGATGAGAAGTAAAAAGAATGGGTTGCGGATCGGTATCGCTTATTATTCCCATACCTGAATTTCCGCTGAAATCTTTCAGCTCGTCTTCAAATTTTGACCTGAAATATGAATTTTCAAGGGTGTGGATCGACCGGCGGAAACCCTTTCCCGGAACAATAAATACCATACCTGCCCGTTTTGTTCCAAGATGGGAATGGTAATCGGTCCCGTAAAAAACCTCTTTTACACAATCCTGCCTGGAGACCACACCAAAAAATCCACTCATATAATTGTAAATAAATTAGTTAATTAAAATATTACCATCTGTAAATTTAATCATTGATCCGGATTTTATTATATGACAGCTTATTATTATTTTTATAATTTTGCAAACCTCTTATCCATTAAACATTTTATAAAATGGCAGACACAAATTATCAGACTGACCAAAACAATAACAGGAAGACCCCGATCGGGATGATTGCACTTTCAATAATCCTTGGAGCTGTTCTTATCTTCCTTATTATAATGTATTTCGATCAGAAACACAAAATGATTGAAATGGAAACCGTTCTCACAGAGGAAAAAGACTCGCTGGCAAATGAATTAAAGAACATGGTCTTTGCTTATGATACCCTTAAAACCAATAATGACACCCTTAATGCCAGTCTTGAAAAAGAAAAGAACAGGATAATCCAGCTTCTGGCAATCAATGCCTCAAATGCACAGCTTATTAAAAAATACAGAAGCGAGATAACTACAATGAGAGAAATAATGAAGAGCTATATAGTTCAGATCGATTCTCTTAATACAAGGAACAAAATGCTTGCTGCTGAAAATATTCAGTATCGTCAGCAAATTTCGAAAGTTCAGAATACCAATGTCCAGCTCGAGAGAGAAAGAGAACAACTGACAACCAAAGTGGCAACCGCTTCTGTGATCCAGGCAAAAAATATAGTTGCGGCAGCACTTAATAAAAAGAGAAAAGAAACGAACCGGATAAGTCTGATGGAATCACTCAGGGTATGCTTTACCCTGCGCGAGAATGCAATTGCCCAGGCGGGCCAGAAAGAAGTATTTATGAGAGTCATCCGGCCTGATTCACTGGTAATAACAGGAAGTCCGGATAATCTTTTCGATTTTAAAGGAAATAAAATGATATATTCGGAAAAAAGGATGGCCGATTATATGAACCAGGACCTTGAAATGTGTATTTTCCTGTCCAATACCGGTGATTTTATTACCGGTAATTACAGTATTGAACTTTATCTTGAAAATAATCTTATCGGCCGGACAACATTAATGCTGGCAAGAAAATAGTCAGACACCTGAAGGCGACATTATAAATTCTGAAATAATATTATCGGAGATCATTTTCCCCTGGTTGGTCAGGACAAGGTTATTATCATCCTGTTTCATCAGGCCGTAATTGATGAATTTGCCGCTAAGGTTGATTACATAATCATATCCTTCTTTTTCGAATATTTTTTCAACATAATCAAGATCTATACCCCACATTGTTCTGAGTGATGTCATCACATATTCATTGAACTTTGTTTTGATATCAAGTTCTTCCTTTTCAAAGGAGAGTTTTCCCGAATTGACTGATCCTGTATATTTTTTCACATCTTTTATATTCCATTGACGTGAATATCCGTTAAAAGAATGTGCCGACGGACCCAGGCCCAGATATGGGACCTGTTTCCAGTAATTTGTATTATGCACTGAAAAAAATCCGGGTTTTCCGAAATTTGAAATTTCATAATTTATGAACCCTGTTGATTCAGTTTTTTCAAGCAATAAATTGAATTCCGATGTGCTGTCATCTTCATCAATTTCCTTCAATAACCCTTTTTCCTTCATTTTGTTAAAAACTGTTCCCGGCTCAATTGTAAGATGATACGCCGACAGATGTTTAATATCAAACGAAAGTGTTTTGTCGAGATTTGAAGCCCAGTTTTCCAAACCCATTCCGGGAACACCGTAAATCAGATCAACTGAAATATTCTCAAACCCTGCTGTGATTGCGTTTTCAAGAACATCAAGCGCCTGAGCTGCCGTGTGTCTGCGGTTCATTAACTTCAGATCCTCATCGCGCCACGACTGAACTCCCAGACTTATCCTGTTCACACCCGTCTGAAGCAAACCTGTCAGATAATCGCTGGTTATATCATCCGGATTCAGTTCAATTGTGATTTCACATTCTGTATCAAAAACAAAATGTTTCCTGAGATGATCAAGAATTGTTCCGATCTCTTTATAATTAAAAACAGATGGTGTCCCCCCTCCGAAATAAACAGTTGAAACTGTGTTGCCTGCAATATAATCTGCCCGCAATTCAGCTTCTTTTTTTAAAGCAGTGATGAACAGTGTGTTATCGTCATTTGAAATGACATGATAAAAATCACAGTAATAGCAAAGCTTCCTGCAAAAGGGTATGTGTATGTAAATTCCTGCCATTGGTTTTAAAAACTTTCACAAACACAAAGAAAAACAATTGAATAGAATTTTCTATGATTTAAGCTGACTAATTGATAAATTTGCCGAAAATTTTTCTGAATGCTGAAGAATAATATTTATACTATAACTGTTTCACTGGTCATACTCTATTTAAGCCTTGCAACACCGCAGACATTAGTGAAATCGGGATTTTTTGATATTCCTCACCTGGATAAACTCGTTCATTTCGGCCTTTACTTCCTGCTGATGGGCACCATGATACTTGAGCACAGGCATTCACTGACCGATACAAGAAAATTGCTGCTGATTGCACTTATTCCATTCTTTTTCGGAATTATTATTGAATTCATGCAATCGCAATTCACAAAAAACCGTAAAGGTGAGGTCCTCGACATGATAGCTGATACAGGCGGTATAGTGGCTGCCATTTTTCTCTGGCTGTTTTTCAGACCATATCATTCTAAGAATGAAACTAAATAGTGTTTGTCTTTAAAGTGG
>DNOQ01000105.1:4495-9366 GCA_003501665.1 Bacteroidales bacterium
TAAATAATAATCTTTTCTGATCCCTCAGCTTTCTTTACCAGGTCATGGATGGTCCTGCTGCGGAAAAAACTGACTAATTCTTTTCTTATTGCTGAATAATCATCATGCAGCACACATTCTTTTTTTTGTTCACCAACATGTCTGCATGTTGTGTTATGTATTATGCAATTGTTGAAAATATCGTCTCCCTCAATTATTTTAATAATATCAAGAAGGGTTATTTCCCTGGGATCCTTCATTAGAGAAAAGCCTCCGTGAGGTCCTTTTAGTGAATACAGAATCTTATGCTTTGCCAGTTGCTGAAGTATTTTAGCCAGAAATGGCGTAGGCAGACTGAGATCCTTTGAAATAGTCGTAATTCCGGTCATACTGTGTCCCGAAGGTCTGCCTGCAAGGTATATAACTGCTCTTATACCATATCTTGTGGAATTTGTAAGCATCTCAATAAATTTTTAACGGTATTTTATCAATTCTTCTTTTATGCCTTCCTCCTTCAAAACCGGTCTCAATAAATGTCCTTACAATAAGATATGCTTCCGATTCTGTAATAAATCTTCCAGGCAATGCACAAATATTTGCGTCATTATGAGCTCTTGCCAGCCGGCTGATTTCTTCATTCCAGCATAATGCACTCCTTATTCCCTGATGTTTGTTGACTGTCATATTTATTCCGTTCCCGGTACCGCAAATTGAAATACCAAGTTCATATTCACCAGACACCACATAAGATGCCATCTGATGACCATAATCGGGATAATCAACAATATCTGCACTATAAGTCCCGAAATCTTTTACCTCGTATTTCTGCTTGATCAGATAATCGAGAAGCTTCTGTTTCAGATAAAATCCTGCATGATCGGATACAATTGCTATTTTTTTCTTTTCCACAATCTGATATTTAACCTGCCCTGTTAATAAAATGTAGAAAACATCTGATTAAAAATAATAATACGTTATGTTTTCTTCAAAATCTGACGTTTTTATAATTCTCCCAAATTATAATAAATACTTTTAATAAAATAATGTCAGGAAATAAACCATAAATGAACATTTAAAAATATAATTTTGTTTCATTACAGCTACTGATATGTAATACTTAACATCTGTTAATTTTAACAGTAACATCCTCATAATCAAAAACGGTATATTTTTTGAGCTGTTGAAAAAATGTTTGTATCATGATATTAATGAAAAAAACAACAAAATTCGTTTTAAAATTCAAACACAATTAACAGCATAATATATCCATAATAAATAATATTAATAAAATTATATTGTATATATATTGTTTAAGTTAACAAAAGAGATAATGTCAGAAAAAGAAAACAGTAAATATATTTCAGGTATAAAATTATTGAAAGAGAAGAAGAACGCAATAATTCTTGCTCACTATTATCAGGATGGTAAAATACAGGATATTGCAGATTTTGTGGGTGATTCTCTTGCTCTTTCCCGTAAAGCAGAATCCAACAGTGCCGATATTATTTTATTTGCCGGTGTTAAATTTATGGCTGAAACGGCAAAAATACTGGCTCCTCAAAAGAAAATTCTTTTACCAGATATGGATGCCGGTTGTTCACTGGCAGATTCATGTAAGGCTGAAGATTTCCGGAAATTCATCGAAGATAATCCCGGAAGGACTGTAGTTTCGTATGTCAATACAACTGCAGAAATAAAGGCAATGTCGGATATAATCTGCACTTCATCAAATGCTGTGAAGATTGTTAATTCACTTCCCGAAGGAGAGAAAATAATATTTGCACCGGACAGAAATCTGGGTAACTATGTTTTAAATGAAACGGGAAGGGATATTGTTGTATGGGACGGGGCATGCCATGTGCATGAAGAATTTTCTCTTGAAGCAATTCTTAAAATCAAATCGGAAAATCCGGGTTCAAAAATTCTTGTACACCCTGAGTGTGAATTACCTGTACGATTGGTTGCAGATCATATAGGCTCAACATCGGCTTTGCTTGAATTTACCGTAAAGGATAATGGTAATTGTTATATAATTGCAACTGAACCAGGTATTATACATCAGATGAAGAAAATGAATCCGCATAAAAGATTTATAGCTGCACCTCCGAAAGATTCAACATGCGGTTGCAGTGAATGTAATTTTATGAAACTCATTACAATTGAAAAGATTTACAGATGTATGAGAGACGAAGAACCTGAAATAGTAATTGACGGCAAACTGATCAATGATGCCCGTAAACCAATTAAAAGAATGCTGGAGTTATCAAAAAATATAAATGGAAATAAATGAAAAGATCATCCATAATTCTTCTGTTAATTGTATCGTCGGTTAAATTATTTTCTCAGGGAAATGAGCCCCTAAGCGACGGATATCAGGTATTCAAATATCCTAACGGAGCTGTTTCAAGTGAAGGATTTATAAAAAATGGAAAACCGGAAGGCTACTGGAAAAGTTATTATATAACAGGAGTAAAGAAATCTGAAGGAAAAAGAACGAGCTTCCTTCTTGACAGTATCTGGGTATTTTATGACCAGGTTGGAGATACTACGGAAAAAATCAGTTATCTGTTGGGTAAAAAGAATGGTTACTATAGCAGATATAAAAAGGATCCGTCGGCAGGACTCTATTTATGGTCAAAAGAATTATTTGCAGGCGATAAAAAGGAAGGTACGGCATATATTTATTATCCGGATGGAAGAGTTCAGCAAACAATATCATACAGCAGGGGAAGGAAAGAGGGATTATCAAAGGAGTATGACAGAAATGGCATCGTAATCACCATTCTTGAATATAATAATGATTTTCTGATCAGCAGGGAAAGAATAAACAGAAAAGATGCAAAGGGTTTGAAACAGGGAGGATGGAAGGATTTCTATCCTTCGGGAAATATTAAGACAGAAATGACTTATAAAGATGATATGCTTCATGGTTATTATAAAGAATATGATGCCCGGGGCAGACTTACGCTGACAATGCTTTATGATAACGGGGCCATTGTCAGGTCAAGAGTGGAAGATGAACCTGATATTGAGATTGTTAACAGATATGATAGTGACAATAAACTGATTTACAGCGGACCCTACAGAAATAAAATTCCCGTGGGAACACATCGCGAATACTCTAAAGACGGAAAAGTAAGTAACGCGTATATTTATAACGACAATGGTTTGCTGGTATCGGAAGGAATAGTGGATGATGCCGGAAATCGTAACGGCAGGTGGAAAGATTTTTATGCTGACGGGAAATTAATGGCAGAAGGAACATATACCGAAAGCAGGAGAACAGGGCCATGGAGATTCCATAACAGTTCAGGTAAAGTTGAACAAACCGGCAATTATAGTAACGGAAGACCTGACGGATTATGGAAATGGTATTATGATAACGGTGCGGTGTTGAGAGAAGAAGAATATTTCCAGGGCGAAAGAGACGGTATTTTTGTTGAATATACCCCGGAAGGTGATATTATTGCACAGGGTCAGTATACGGATGGTGAAAAAAATGGAGTATGGAAGGTTAACACCGGAAATTATATTGAGGAAGGTAGTTACATAATAGGTTTAAAAGATGGTCAGTGGAAATCATTTTACGGCGACGGAACATTAAAATTCCGGGGTAATTATGGTCAGGGTAATCCCGACGGACAACATCTGTATTTTTATGATACAGGTAAGTTAAAGGAGGAACAGTATTACAGAACGGGAATCAGACAAAGGATCTGGAAGAAATATGATGAGATGGGAACACTTGTTCTTACAATAGCCTACAGGGATGATGTTGAGGTTAGTATTAACGGAGTTAAAATTAATCTTCCTGAAAGCGATACGAAGCTTATAAAATAGTTACTTTGCTTCATGGAAGAAAGCTTTAATATCAGGAAAGAATCTGATTCCACTGTTGACCGAGAATTTGACAAACAACTAAGGCCTCTCTCTTTCAGTGATTTCAAAGGCCAGCAACAGGTTATCGAAAATCTCGTTGTGTTTGTTACTGCCGCCAGGCAGCGCAGCGAATCACTTGATCATGTATTGCTTCACGGACCTCCCGGACTTGGTAAAACAACTCTGGCAGCAATCATATCGAATGAGCTGAAAGTTAATTTGAAGGTCACTTCAGGTCCGGTTCTGGATAAACCCGGAGATCTTGCAGGACTTCTCACAAATCTTGAAGATGGTGACGTTCTGTTTATAGATGAAATACACAGGCTGTCTCCCGTTGTTGAGGAATATCTTTATTCAGCAATGGAGGATTTTCAGATCGATATTATGATCGATAAAGGACCAAGCGCAAGATCGGTTCAGCTGAATCTCAATAAATTCACGCTTGTCGGTGCAACAACAAGATCAGGTTTGCTTACAAGCCCTCTGCGGGCAAGATTCGGTATTAAGTTTCACCTGGAATATTATGACCATATAATACTTACAGGAATTGTAAAAAGATCGGCCGGAATACTGAATATTTTAATTGAAAATGATGCTGCTGTTGAAATTGCAAAAAGAAGCCGTGGAACACCGAGGATCGCTAATGCACTTCTCAGACGGATCAGGGATTTTGCACAGGTCAAAGGATCAGGTCAGATTGACATTGATATTACAAAGTATGGACTGAATGCACTTAACATAGATCAATATGGTCTTGATGAAATGGATAACAGAATACTGTCAGTTGTCGTGAATAAGTTCAGCGGAGGACCTGTCGGACTTAATACAATAGCAACGGCAGTCGGCGAAGAAAGCGGAACAATCGAAGAAGTTTATGAACCTTTTCTGATAAAGGAAGGATTTCTTAAAAGAACACCTCGTGGAAGAGAGGCTACCGAACTTGCATACAGACACCTCGGGAAAGTATTCAAAAATGATCCGGGCGGAACACTTTTCTGATTATAAAAGGTGAA
>DNOQ01000479.1:0-15728 GCA_003501665.1 Bacteroidales bacterium
TTGCCACTGCTTTGGCAATTGCTGTAGTCCCCGCCGCAAATTTTTCCATTTCGAAAACACCCATCGGTCCGTTCCACAAAACAGTCTGTGAATTCATTATCACCTCTTCAAATAGTTTTATACTTTTTTCACCAATGTCAAGTCCCATCCAGCCGTCTTTTACATCATCAATGGCAGATGCATAAGTGTTTGCATCAGCATCAAATTTATCGGCATTGAGACCATCAACCGGCAGAAGAAGATTAACTCCCTTTGCCTTTGCTTTTTCCAGAACTGCTTTAGCTATATCAAGTTTATCAGTTTCGCATAGTGAATTCCCTATATTCCCTCCCATAGCCTTTATGAATGTATATGTCATTCCTCCTCCTATAATGAGGTTATCAACCCTGTCAAGAAGGTTTTCAATAATCAGAATCTTGTCCGATACTTTGGCTCCTCCCATTACAGCAGTGAAGGGTTTACCGGCATTTTTAAGCACCTTATCCATAGCAGCAAGTTCGCTGTTTATAAGGAACCCGAACATTTTTTTATCTTCAGGGAAATAATCGGCGATAACTGCTGTTGTTCCGTGGGCCCTGTGAGCAGTACCAAATGCATCGTTAACATAAACATCTGCAAATCCTGCAAGCTTTCGGGCCATTTCTTTCTGTCTTGTTTTCAGTTCTGCCTTGGCCGCTTTCTTTTCTTCTTCAGTGGCTGTATCGGGCAGTATCGGTTTTCCTTCTTCCTCCGGATAATACCGGACATTTTCAAGAAGAAGCACTTCTCCGGGTTTAAGCGCTGCAGACATCGTGACAGCCGATTCCCCAAGACAATCATCTGCAAACTGCACCTTCATCCCGAGATGCTTCTCCAGCACCGGCAATACAGGCTTAAGGGAATACTTTTCCATCCTTCCCTGCGGCCTTCCAAGATGAGACATCAGAATACATGCACCACCGTCACCTGTGATCTTCCGGATAGTGGGCAAAGCGCCTCTTATCCTTGTATCATCGGTCACAACAAAGGTATTTTTATCAAGAGGTACATTGAAATCGACCCGGACAATTGCCTTTACACCTTTAAAACTGAAATCCTGAATCATTTTCATATATAAACTGTTTTTGGTTTGTTATCGTAATTTTTTGAAGCATACAAACCTAATTATTTTTTATAAATATTTATACAGAGTTCCAAAGATAAGACGCAGAGATCTACAGGGAAATACACAGGAAACAGAAAATTCCTTCATTTAAGATGTTATATTGTTGTAAAAAGTTTAATTAATTTTGAAACAAGTTATAAATTTTCGTGCATCTGATATCAGATTTAAGATGAACTTCTCACAGATACCCGGACAAAAAGAAGTAATTATAAGGCTTATACGCTCTGTTCAGGAAGAAAGAGTAAGCCATGCACAGATATTTACCGGGCCTGAAGGATGCGGTTCACTTGCGATCGCACTGGCTTATGCAAAATATATAAGCTGTGAGAACAGGAATGAAACTGACTCATGCGGTACATGCAGATCGTGTGTGAAGTATGAAAAAATGATCCACCCCGATCTTCACTTTGTCTTTCCTGTCATAAAAAAAGACAAGAAAGATACTGAACCGGTAAGCGATTCGTTCATCGAAACATGGAGAGAATATGTTGGCAAATCACCATATATCACCCTTAACGGATGGCTTAATTCCATCGGGGTCGGGAACGCCCAGGGTCTCATTTTTTCATCTGAAGCAGCCGAGATCATAAAAAAGCTGAACCTGAAAACATTTGAATCAGATTTTAAAATAATGATAATCTGGCTCCCGGAAAAAATGCATCCATCTGCAGCCAACAAGCTTCTCAAGCTTATCGAGGAACCTCATGAAAGAACAATTTTTCTCCTGGTGTCTGAAGAACCGGATAAGGTTATCCCGACCATTTTGTCAAGATGCCAGATGATAAGGTTACCGGGGTTTTCAAACAACGAGATCACAGATTTCCTGGTAAAAACCTTCAGCACTGACAAACAAAAAGCATCTGAAACAGCCGGAGTTGCCAATGGTAATATAATAAAGGCAATAGAATTACTGGAAAATGAAGATTCATCATTTCAGAATCTCGACCGGTTTAAAAACCTAATGCGTTTCGCCTGGAAACGTGATATTATATCATTGATAAACTGGTCGGAAGATATTTCAACGACCGGCAGAGAAGCGCAAAAGGATTTTCTTACCTATTCCCTGAGAATATTGAGGGAAAACCTGATGCTAACCCTGGATCAGCAGAAGAATAACCTTGTTTACCTGGCAGGTGAGGAAGCAGTATTTTCACGTAATTTCCATCCTTTTATCCACCAGAATAATATCTGTTATCTGACGGATGAATTCAACCGGGCCTTTTCTCATGTTGAATCAAACGGCAACTCAAGAATAATATTTCTTGATTTTGCCCTGAGGATAACAAGGCTTATTGACAGAACGGTAAAAGCATAATTGATAATGAACCTTTATTTCACTACTTTTGCGTTCTGAAATGAACAGCTGTTTATTTTTATGGCAGAAAATGAAGAATTATCAAATCAGGCGGGCGAAGAGATCCGTATGCCTGATATAAAATATAAACCCGGATGTAATAAACTTGATGCCTTTAACTGGCTGAGCCATCTTCCGGAATGTGTCAATGACAACGAGATCATTGAAGTCAGATTTAAAAATACCCGTAAAGGTTTTTACAGGAATGTCAATAATCTCAGGCTTGAAATTGGTGATATAGTTGCAGTTGAAGCCTCCCCCGGGCATGACATAGGCAGGGTGTCAATGACAGGAAGACTTGTCTGTGAACAGCTTAAGGAACTGAAAGTACTTCCTTCCGCGGATGATCTCAAAAAAGTATACCGCAAAGCCAAGGATGCAGATATTCTTAAGTGGGAAGAAGCAAAAATGCTTGAAATACCTACAATGCTTCGCTCAAGAAAGATCTCTGAGGAGCTTAAACTGAATATGAAGATCGGTGATGTTGAATTCCAGGGCGATAAAACCAAGGCAATATTCTATTACATTGCCGATGAAAGAGTCGATTTCAGACAACTTATAAAAGTACTGGCCGAAGAATTCAGGGTAAGGATAGAGATGCGTCAGATCGGTGCCCGGCAGGAAGCCGGAAGGATCGGAGGAATAGGATCGTGCGGAAGAGAACTTTGCTGTTCAATTTATATAACTAATTTCAATTCAGTAACAACCACACATGCAAAATACCAGGAATTATCCCTTAATCCTCAAAAGCTTGCGGGTCAATGCGGTAAATTGAAATGTTGCCTCAATTTTGAATTCGATTGTTATGTGGATGCACAGAAAGGATATCCGCCGCGGGAAACGCCGCTTGAAACAGCAGAAGGAACAGCTTATTTTCTGAAAATGGAGGTACATAAAGGGATTTACTGGTATGCCACTGATCCCCATTCAAACACAAACCTCATTGCCGTACCTGTTGAAAGGGTGAAAGAAATACAGGGATTGAACAGAAAGGGAATTAAACCCCAGCGTATTCTGGACCTTGCACACGAATGGGAATCACCTGCTCAGTCGCAGGATCTGCTGGAAAATAGCAGTCTTACAAGGTTCGATCCTGCCCGGCCTGTGAAAAAACACCGCCGCCATTCCCATAAAAAGAAAAACAGGAAATTCAATGAAAATAAAAGAATATAAAACGGGCAAATTTATTATCCCCGTTCTGATTTTTATTCTGACTGCCTGCGGAAAAAACATCCTTTATACTGATTCCGTGACAATTGCGGGCAAGACCTGGGAAATTACTGATATCCCCGAATTCACATTTAATTCAGTTGACACGATAAGTAAAACAAATATATTTTTTAATATCCGGACCGGATCTGATTTCCCTTTCCGCAATATCTTTCTGTTCGTTACAGCAATTTCTCCCGATGGAAGGAGCATTACAGATACACTTGAATATGAGCTGGCCGATGAAAAGGGCAACTGGTATGGCAAAGGAATTGGTGATATTCACGAACTCAACCTTCCTTACAGAACTGATGTTTTCTTCCCCCTGAAAGGTGACTATATTTTTAAAATCCAGCATGGTATGAGGACTACAGACCTTAAAGGGGTTTATGATTTCGGAATAAGGATCGAAAGACTTTAAATCTGATAACCGGCAGTGGGAAAAAATAAGCTGGCCAGATGGGCTGAACTTGATACTTTCAAAAATGTCATTCAGCCTGAACAAAGATTACCGGACAGTTGTGATCATCCGGTTAAAGGCAAATGGAAACAGGAGATCTTCAGGAATGAAAATCCGATAATCCTTGAACTTGGATGCGGAAGAGGAGAATATACAACAGGCCTCTCCGAAAGGTTCCCCGAAAATAATTATATAGGTATCGATATTAAAGGGGCAAGGATGTGGCGCGGTGCAAAGACTGCAAATGAAAAACAGATCCCCAACGCTGCATTCCTCAGAACAAGAATTGAATTTATCACATCATTCTTTGCTGAGGACGAAGTTAATGAAATATGGCTCACATTTCCCGATCCCCAGACAGGTAAAAGAAATTCAAATAAGAGACTTACCTGCCCGTGGTTCCTGAACACTTACCGCAAATTCCTTATTGATAACGGTATTATCAACCTTAAAACCGACAATGAAGAGCTTTTCAAATATACCCGGTCACTCGCCGAAATGAATAAACTGCCGTTGATAAGGGCAAACTCTGACCTGCACGGAGAAAATTATCCTGATGACATCCTTTCAATCAGGACACATTACGAAAATATTTACATTCAGGAAGGAAAGAAAATACACTTTCTTTCTTTCAGATTGATGAAAAATACGATAATTGAGGACGGATTTTCAAAACCTGCAACAAGCGGCGACTGAACATATCATAAGATTTTGTGTTGAAATAAAAAAATATTAACNNTCATATCATGTCAGATACAAAAACAATAAATGAACGTGTAATGAAGGCTCTTGAAAGAATAAGACCCTACCTTCAGTCTGATGGCGGTGATATTGAATTACTTGAAGTAACTGATGATATGTCGGTTAAAGTAAGACTTAAAGGAGCCTGTCATGGTTGTCCGTACAGCATGCAGACATTAAAAGCCGGTGTTGAACAGGCAATTCTTAAGGAGGTGCCGGAAATTAAAAGAGTAATTTCAGCCTGACGGAAACAACTTACCAATTTTCATTACCTTTGAAATACTATACTCAGCGTAAGTAAGTTTATAGTATTAAAAGTCATCTATTGTCTTCACTAAAAGCAGCATATAAGTATCTTGCATTCCTGGGACTTATAGTCATCCCGGTAAATTGCTCCGTGGAAAAGAACACAAGCACCACGAGGTTCTACCATAGCATGACTGCCAGATATAATATCTATTTTAACGGATATGAAAGTTTTAAAAGAGGAATAATAAAAGTAACCAACGGTTACAGGGATGATTATGCAGAATTGCTGAATGTTTTTGAATTCAGTGATCCTTCAACCGCCTCACTATGCAATTCCGATATGGATCAGGCAATCATGAAGGCCTCAAAACTCATCTCACTTAAATCAATAACCACAAGACCTGAGGTAAAGAATAAACGGAAATCCACCCCCGTGGAGACTGATCTGCTTAATCGCAAGGAATATAATGAATGGGTCGACGACAGTTATCTCCTTATAGGTAAGGCAAGGTTTTATAAACATGAGTTCAATGAAGCCGCTGCCGTACTTAATTATTCAATTAACGAAGCTAACGACCAGCTGATCAGGAAAGAAGCATCTATCTGGCTGTCAA
Organism: Bacteroidales bacterium; assembly: GCA_003501665.1. Taxonomy (GTDB): domain Bacteria; phylum Bacteroidota; class Bacteroidia; order Bacteroidales; family VadinHA17; genus LD21. Next base: position 5,772 of record DNOQ01000479.1, read on the forward strand.
GAATATATAACGAAACAGGCAAATCTGTCGATTCTTATCGTATCCTGAATGAAATGGATATTGAAAATGAATCATCGCGATCATTGAAAGGGATGTATTTCACCACACTTGCTGATCTCTTCATCAAACAGAAAAGGTATTCTGAAGCTATTGAACCCCTTGGCAAAGCTCTTCGATATGTCACAGGTAAAAGGACAAAATACAGACTGACCTATTTACTGGCACAGCTCAATGAGATTGAAGGAAATTCCGTAACTGCAACTTCACTTTACCGAAGGGTGGTTAAAATGAATCCCCCCTACGATGTGGAATTCAATGCAAGAATAAATATTGCCGGTGTTTTTGATATTAATTCCGGGAAGCCGGATGATATAAGGAGGGAACTTGAAAAAATGCTCAGGGACTCAAAGAACACAGATTATCATGATCAGATCTATTATGCTCTGGCCAATCTGGCAATGAAAGCCGGTAATGAAAAAGAGGCTCTTGATTTGTTAAGAAAATCCGCTTCTTCCTCATCCTCCAACCAGAACCAGAAAGGAAGATCATATCTGGCCCTGGCTGATTACTACTATAATAAACCCGATTTCATGAATGCCGGTAAATATTATGACAGTACCGTATATTTTCTTGACCAGAAACATCCCGATTATCAGTCGCTGAAAACCAAATCGCAGGATCTGAATGTTCTGGTTTCGCAGCTGGTAATAATCCAGACCGAAGACAGTCTTCAGAAAGTTGCCCTTATGCCTGAATCCGAAAGAAATGCGTTCATATCAAATATAATTAACGAAATAATAAAAGCTGAATCCGAAGGAAGATCATCCGATTACTCCGACAGGTATAATATGGGACAATACTATGAAAATGAAAGACGTTTTCAGGGAAATATCCAGCAGGAAGGTAAATGGTACTTTTACAACCAGTCAGCTCTTACATTCGGAAGAACAGAATTCAGACGACGCTATGGTGACAGGAGGCTGGAAGACAACTGGAGGAGGACAAATAAGGCGACTGTAGCTTCATTACAATCCGGAACCGGTACTGAGGAAGGCACACAAACCGGAAAAGATACTGCACAGGCAATCCTCGATTATAAGAAACCGGAATTCTATCTAAGGAACCTCCCCCTTACCGATTCATTATTATCAGCATCAAATGAACGGATTGCAAACGCCTGGCTTAACGCCGGCAGAGCTTATACAGATAAGATCAACGATAATGTCAGAGCAACTGAATCATTTGAAAACCTGATAAACCGTTTTCCTTCCCATGAACTTGTTCCCGAAGCCCTCTTCTCGCTGTATAAAACCAATCAGAAAACAAATCCCTCCACTGCTGAAACCTACAGACAGAGGTTGCTTGAAAGGTTCCCTCTGACCGAATATGCTAAAATCCTGACCGATCCGGATTACTTTGAGAAGAAACTTGCCGACATGAAAATGTCGGAACAATTATATAAAAACGCGTATGAAGAATATAACACAGGAAATGTCTCCGAAGCTGTTTCCATCATCGACGAGGCTCTTAAAAAATATGAACAGGATATACTGGCTCCTAAATTCATGCTTCTGAGAGCATATTCAATCGCGAAAGTTGCCGACGAAAGGGTATTTAAAGATGAACTCAGTAAGGTTATTAAGCAATGGCCCGAAAGCGAAGAAGCCAAAAAAGCGCTTGAGATCACCGCTTACCTGAATGAGAAATTACCTGAACTTAAAATTGAGGAGGAAACTATTATTGCCAAAGAGTTGTTCATAGCCGATACAACGTCAACACAGATGTTTGCACTTGTCATTACTGATCCGAAATTCAGCATTAACCTTGCAACCTTCGACGTTATAAGCTATAATATTGATAATTACACAAATAACAATTACCGCACAGAGGGAACTCTTGTCGATAATAAGTATATCATGATCATCGTGACGGGATTCTCCCGGTTTTCAGAAGCCATTGATTACCATAAAAAATTCAATGCCAATACTCTGATCAGAAACTCGTCAGCTACCCGGATGTTTACATTTATAATTAACAACGAAAACCTCAAAGCGCTCAGTGAAGATAAAAATCCCCAACGCTATCTGTTGTTCTTCGAAGAAAACTACCGCAAGGAATAGAACAAGATGAGAAAAATAAGAATATTATGGACAGACGATGAGGTTGAAGCCCTGAAACCCCATATTTTCTTTCTGAAGGAAAAAGGGTATGAGATTGATACCTGTTCAAACGGAAATGATACGGTTGACCTTGTTAAGCAGAATAGTTATGACCTTATTTTCCTCGATGAAAATATGCCGGGACTAAGCGGAATAGAAACTCTGCGTCTTATAAGGGAAGTTCGTCCCGACATACCGGTTGTCATGATTACCAAAAGCGAAGAGGAAGATATAATGGAAGCTGCCATTGGTTATGAAATATCATACTATCTTATCAAACCTGTCAAACCAAAGCAGGTTCTTCTGGCGATAAAGAAAATACTCGATCAGAAAAGACTTATAACGGAAAAGACCACCACTGTTTACCGTCAGGAATTTAACCGCATCGGTAACATGATCTCATCAGCATCATCATACACTGACTGGTCGGAACTCTACCGTAAAATAGTATTCTGGGAAAGTGAACTTGAAAAGTCTTCCGACCCCGGAATGTCGGAAATACTTAAATCACAGGAAAATGAGGCAAATAATTCATTCTGTAAATTCGTAACAAAAAATTATCTGTCATGGCTTGATCCGAACCAGAAGAATGGTCCTCTCCTGTCACCATCACTCCTCAGCTCAAAGGTCTTCCCGCATGTTAAACAGGGACAGCCATTATTTTTTATTCTTATTGATAACATGAGGTTTGACCAGTGGAAAATGATATCCACGGAACTTGCAGGAATATACAGAATACTTCAGGATGATATTTTTTACAGCATACTTCCCACCTCAACACAATTCAGCCGGAATGCAATATTTGCCGGACTTATGCCCTCGCAGATAGCAACTATCCTGCCACGGTACTGGGTCAGTGAAGACGAAGAAGAAAGTAAAAATGAGTTTGAGGAAGAACTGTTCAAAAACCAGCTGACAAGAAAAGGTCTGAAATATAAATGGTCATATCATAAGATAAGCAACAGCCAGGAAGGGAGAAAAGTCAATGAGAAACTAATGCAGATGCTTGATAATGACATTAATATACTTGTATTTAATTTTGTCGACATCCTTTCACATGCACGTACCGAAATAGGGCTTATCCGCGATCTGGCAGGCAATGAATCCGCTTACAGAAGCCTTATCAGGTCGTGGTTCATCCATTCTTCCCTGTTTGAACTGCTTAATATGCTTGTCGGATACCCTGTAAGGATTGTTTTCAGTACCGATCACGGAACAATAAGGGTACAGAATCCTGTTAAGATAATCGGTGATAAAAAGACATCCTCCAACCTGCGATATAAAATGGGAAAGAACCTCAATTACAATCCTGATGAAGTTTTCGTTCTGAACGAACCTGCAAAGGCATTTCTGCCAAAATCCAATATCTCGAGCAGGTATATTTTTGCACGAAACAGGGATTATCTGGTTTATCAGAACAACTTTAATTATTATGCCGGGTATTACAGGGATTCATTTCAGCACGGCGGTATATCGATGCAGGAAATGCTCCTTCCTGTAGCTCTGCTGGAACCTGTTAATAAATGAAAATTCTTATCAGACATAAGAAAGATCTGCCATATGCAGCAAAAAAGATCTTAAGAAATTCGGGGAAGATCAGGCTCTTTGCGTTTTATGGTCCTCTGGGCTCCGGAAAAACAACCATCATAAAAGCCATCTGCAGTGAACTTGGAGCAACTGATCCCGGCAGCAGTCCTTCGTTCACCATTGTTAATGAATACCTGACCACTAACGGAGATATCCTTTATCATATTGATTTTTACAGGATCGTGAAACCTGAGGAATTATTCGACTTCGGCATTGAAGAATATCTTTACTCCGGCTCATATTGTTTCATGGAATGGCCCGAAATTGTTGAAGAAATACTCCCGGCCGGGACTTTAAAAATAAGCATCACCGTGGGGGAAAAAGATGAACGTATCCTTGAACTTAACTGAGGAATTCTTTTTTTATCCGGGTTTTATTTTTTTTACCTTTGATGCAATAACGATACTCCTTAAATGAACGAAAAAAGCAAGAGTGGTAAAGTAAATCTGGGTAACAGTGCACTGTTGCCAAAAGAAGAACACCTGGAGACCACTATCCGATCCAGGAGAATATCGATCGGAATAGCCTCCGATAATAAGGATGACGAAAAACGGGTGGCGCTGACACCTGAAGTTGTAAGCCTGCTTGTTGAATCGGGTAATGAGGTTATGGTTCAGAAAGGGGCCGGAAGCGGTGCAAATTATTCTGATAAGGATTACAGTGAAAACGGGGCATTAATTACGGATTCGCCTGCCCGGATTTACGGTTCCGATGTCGTTATGAAAGTAGCTCCTTTTAATCCAAAGGAAGCAGAATATCTTAAAGGCAATCAGGTGGTAATGTCTTACCTTAATGTACTTAAGCTTACCGAAAATACGCTTGCCGGACTTATCAGAAAAAAAGTAACCGCGATAGCATTTGAAAAGATACGCGACAGCAACGGCATTATGCCTGTTATTGAATCGATGAGTGAAATAAGCGGAATAACTTCTGTTATGCTTGCTTCAGAATATCTCAGCAACTATCTTGGAGGAAAGGGTGTCATGCTGGGAGGAATAACAGGAATAACCCCGACTGAAGTTGTAATACTGGGTGCCAATACTGCCGGGGAATATGCAGCAAGAGCTGCTCTGGGCCTTGGTGCACAGGTTAAGATCTTTGACAATTCACTGCAGAGGCTTAAAAGATTTGAAGTAAATACAGGACAAAGGCTCCAGACATCGGTTTTTCACCCGCAGGTTCTGAAAAAAGCTCTCAGATCGGCCGATGTTCTTATCGGGGCAATTGAGCTTGAAGATCTAAAACCCTGGTATTATGTCACGGAAGATATGGTAAGAACCATGAAAAACAAGGCTGTGATCATCGACCTCAGCATCGACAGGGGGGGATGTATTGAGACTTCAGAGTGCCGTGCCCTAAGGGATCCCGTATATGAGAAACATGGTGTTATACATTTTTCAGCATGGAACCTCCCGTCGAGAGTTGCCAGAACCGCTTCAATGGCATTAAGCAATATTTTTGCTCCCCTGCTCCAGAACATGGCAGCCTCGGGTGGAATAACACAGCTTCTCAAAAATGACCCCGGATTCAGAAACGGCGTCTACCTGTATAATGGTATCCTTACAAATGTTACACTCGGGCAGAAATTCAATATCCTTTCAAAAGACCTGGATCTTCTGCTTTCAGCTTTCTGATCCTCATATATAAGAAAATATAGCTTCATCACCGTACATCTCAATTTTTGCTCTCCGCCCTATGTAAATTGCACGGTTATCATTCAGATGACCGGCCGGGAATCCCGTAAAAACGGGATAGTTGTAACCGGCGGTGACAGCTGAAATTATCTGCTCCGCACTCTTACCCCACGGAATCTTAGTATCCTTCATCTCAGTGAAACCACCTGAAACAAGCGCCGACAGCCCCCTCAGTTTGCCGGTAAGATTAAATGATGTCAACATCCTGTCGAGATGATAGTAATACTCATCGGTGTCTTCAATGAAAAGGATCCTTCGCCTTGTTTCCGGTTCACCGGGAGTACCGGTAAGACTGTAAAGCAGAGACAGATTACCTCCCGTCACTTCCCCGATGGCAGATCCCGGTCTGAAAAATTCTCCACTCCATTTTACAGGCTTCAGATATCCGAACAAAGCAGCATGCAGAGAACCGAGAGTCTCAGGAGTAGTCTCCCTGTTCTTATAATTCAACGGCATCTCCGCGTGTACCGAAATCAGATTCTCTCTTTCACTCAGCCAGACAAGAAGTATAGTTATGTCGCTATACCCGATATACCATTTCGGATGCCGTTTAAGTGCAGAAAAATCAATCTTATCAATGATTTTAAGCAATCCATAGCCACCCCTGGAACAAAAAACGGCTTTAATATCCGGAGAATTTGTCATTGCCTGAATATCCTGAATACGTTCATTTTCCGTCCCGGCAAAGGGACCATCATGCTTCAGGGCATTCTTCCCCAAATGAACCTTCAGACCCCATCCTTCAAGAATGGTCACAGCGTCCGTGATCTTGTCCTCATCAATTGTATAAGCCGGTGAGATTATTGCAACCTCATCACCCGACCTTAGAAAAGGAGGCTGGATTTTACCCGCAGACATATCTTTTTTTCCTGTAAAATTAACAGAATAAGTAACCATTTCCTAAAACGGACCGGATAGACTTCCGGATAATATGCCTTTGGGCCTTTGTGCCATTGTACCGTTGGACCATTTTTTATTATCTTTGTGCTCTTTCTTTAATTCCATTCGTATTTTTAACATATTATAATGAAATATAAGAGATATCTGGTCACCTCCGCGTTACCCTATGCCAATGGTCCTCTTCATATTGGTCATCTTGCCGGGGTCTATGTCCCCTCCGATATATATACAAGGTTTCTGAGACTTAAAGGTGAAGATGTTATATCAATATGCGGATCAGATGAACATGGTGTTCCGATTACACTTAAAGCCAGAAATGAAGGTGTGAGCCCGCAGGAGATCGTTGACAGATATCATGCGATAAACAGTAAAGCTTTTAAAGAATTCGGGATAGCCTTTGACATTTATTCACGGACTTCCAATAAGATCCATTATGAAACTGCATCCGATTTTTTCCTGAAACTATACAATAAGGGTGAATTCATTGAAAAGAGTTCCGGCCAGTATTTTGATGAGGAGGCCGGTACTTTTCTTGCCGACAGGTATATTATGGGAACCTGCCCGCATTGCGGTAATGAAAATGCCTATGGCGACCAGTGCGAAAGATGCGGCACATCTCTCAGCCCGTCGGATCTTATCAATCCCCATTCAACCATCAGCGGAAGCAAGCCGGTAATAAAAGAGACCCTTCACTGGTATCTGCCTCTTGATAAATACGAGCCATGGCTTAAAAAATGGATCCTTGAAGATCATAAGGACTGGAAAACAAATGTCTACGGTCAGTGCAAATCATGGCTCGATCAGGGGTTACAACCAAGAGCCGTGAGCCGTGATCTTGACTGGGGAGTTCCCGTCCCGGTAAAAAATGCAACAGGTAAAGTGCTTTATGTCTGGTTCGATGCCCCCATTGGATATATATCAGCGACCAGGGAACTAACCCCCGACTGGGAAAAATACTGGAAAGACAGTGAAACAAAAATGGTCCATTTTATAGGAAAGGATAATATTGTCTTTCATTGTATAATCTTTCCTGTAATGTTAAAAGCCGAGGGCACTTTCATTCTCCCCGATAATGTTCCTGCAAATGAATTCCTGAACCTTGAGAACGATAAGATATCCACATCAAGGAACTGGGCTGTATGGCTTCACGAATATCTTGAAGATTTCCCGGGAAAGCAGGATTCCCTCAGATACTCCCTCTGTGCCAGTGCTCCTGAAACAAAAGATAATGATTTTACATGGAAAGAGTTCCAGTCCCGTAATAATAACGAACTTGTGGCCATTCTTGGAAATTTTGTCAATAGGACGCTTGTACTTACCAATAACTATTATAACGGAAGAGTACCTGAAAGAGGCACAACAAACCGGGAAGATGATTCAGTCCTGAATGAAATAAGACAAATTGTTGAAAATGTTGAAGGTTCCATTAGAAACTTCAGGTTCAGGGAAGCTCTTAAAGAGGCGATGAATCTTGCAAGGCTGGGAAATAAATATCTGGCTGAATCAGAACCATGGAAACTGATAAAGAACGACCCGGAAAGGGTTAAAACCATTATGAACATCGCACTCCAGATCACTGCTAATCTTACTATTGTCCTTGAACCATTCCTGCCATTCTCGATGGAAAAATTGAGAGGCTGGTTAAATACAGGCAGTATGGGATGGGAAAAAGCCGGTGATCCTGATTTCCTTCCGGAAGGTCATCTGATAAATAAACCGGGACTGCTTTTTGAGAAGATTGAAGATGATGCTATCAACANNAAAATATTCCGTCAAAAGATCCGGTTACCTTTGAGGAATTTTCAAGAATAGATATCCGTACAGCCACTGTCCTGGAAGCCGAAAAGGTACCCAAAACCACAAAATTGCTTCAACTGAAGATCGATACAGGGATTGATATCCGGACAATTGTTTCAGGTATCGCGGAATATTTTGACCCGGACTCCCTCATCGGTAAACAGATATCGGTTGTTACAAATCTCGAACCGCGTAAAATCAAAGGGATTGAGTCGAAGGGTATGATCCTTATGGCTGAAGATAAAGACGGTAAACTGGTACTTGTTTCACCTCTTGACAAAGTGAATAACGGGAGTATGATTAAGTAATCTCAGAATTTTCTTACCCAGGTGCCCGGAAATCTTTTTTCAAGATCGTTTTTCTTTTCAATTGCCGCTGACAAATCAATGCACCTCATTGCACTTACCCTGAAAAACCCATTTGCTGCCGTTATTATTTCCGGATTAAATCCGGCCTCCTTAAGTATACCGGCCTGTTGATCGGCATTTTCCCTTAACCGGAAACTGCCCGTGATAAGAAGGAACCGACCCTCCTCAGACGGAACGCCGGAATTATCTCCCGGCAAATCTGACACAATTTGTTCCGAACTTTTCGAACCTGCCGGAGGTAGCTCCTCTTCTTTAACCGGAACGACCAGAATTGATTCAGGTTTGGAATTACTGCCAATTTCCGGTTCAGTTTTTATGAGGGGATTAAATGTTGTTGTTTCAAACCTTGGCCTGAGAAGATTAGTTTTCAGCGGAACTATAGTTGCCAGCGCCACAAGAGGAACAATTATTGCGGCCCTCCACAGGAATACCCGGGTCGAATATCCTCGTTCAGTATCCCTTTCTATATGCCTGGTTATTCGTTTCCTTACATCATAACCTTCGGCCGGTGAAAACTGAAATGACTCAAGCCCAAATGAACCAGGATAATAATTAACATTCCGGTCAGGTTCAAACTGTATACTTCCTTCATTGTTATTTGAAAAAACTCCAATATTGTCAAAAATAACTTTTTCATCCTCTTCAATCCTCTCACGGACTGCTGAAACGAACTCTTCAATCAGATTTACAGCCTCATTAAAGTTAATCAGCATGCGCTCGGAAATCCTGCCGGCAAGAAGTCCGTCATTACTTTTCAGATTCCTGTTAAATGATATCTGCTTTACAGGCGGATAAAATGTCGATGTCGTTTTATCGATACGGGATGAGGCATAATTTCCAATAAAACCTCCGAAACCCGGCACAATAACACAATCGTGGCTGAATAACAGTTCCCGTATGAAGGGGGTAATATCCATCTCAGATTTTAACTTCCATTACAAAAATAAGAAAAAACATAATATACCGAAGGAAATTATTTTAATTAAAATTTATTCCACTTTCTCTCCGGCGTGAGAAAGGGCCGGAGTGATATCGGATATTAAGAAGGGCCGGGACAATATTGAAAGCCATAAAAGATACGTGTTGATAAACTCCGTTCAGGATAATCCTGAAAATAGCTATCTTCGTATTTCGAAAAACAGCTCTGCGCATGAGAGATATAGAGATGGTAGATCTTAAGGCCCAGTACGGGAAATTAAAATCTGAAATTGATGATGCTATAAAATCCGTACTGGAATCCACCGCATTTATTAAAGGTCCTGAAGTTAAAAAATTTGAAGAGGAATTGCAGAAATACCTTTGTGTTGAGCATGTTATTTCGTGTGCAAACGGCACTGATGCCCTGCAGATTGCCATGATGGCGCTGGGCCTGAAACCCGGAGATGAGGTTATTACAACCAATTTCACATTTGTAGCCACAGTGGAAGTTGTCGCCCTTCTCGGTTTAAAGCT
>DNOQ01000479.1:15828-27025 GCA_003501665.1 Bacteroidales bacterium
ATGCACCGAAAAGCAGGGACAACAGGAACAATAGGGACAACATCCTTTTTCCCTTCAAAAAACCTGGGATGTTACGGTGACGGGGGTGCATTGTACACAAATGATCCCGGCCTTGCAAAAAAAATAAGAAGCATTGCCAATCACGGAATGAAAATTAAATATCATCACGATGATATCGGAGTCAATTCGCGGCTCGATACAATACAGGCTGCAATATTGAACGTAAAACTTAAGTATCTCGATCAGTTCAACGGTGAAAGGTCAAAAGCAGCCGGATTTTATGATGAAGCTTTTTCGGGATGCAGTTCAATTATCACTCCGGTAAGAAGCACTTATTCAACTCATATTTTTCACCAGTATACTGTAAGAATCAAAGACGGCAGGAGAGATGAACTCAGAAAATATCTGGCTGATAAGAAAATCCCATCAATGGTCTATTATCCGGGCCCGCTGCATTCCCAGGAAGCATACCGGTATCTTGGCTACGGAGAAAATGATTTCCCGGTAACTGAGGAATTATGCAGGGAAGTCCTCTCCCTTCCGATGCATCCCGATCTCGAACAGGATCAGCTCGATCATATCTCAATAAATGTTCTGGAATTCTTTAACAAAACATAAAGGAATGAGTAAAGAGTATTTTGCACATGAAACAGCAGTAATTGACGAAGGCTGCAAAATAGGAGCCGGAACAAAAATATGGCACTTCAGCCATATAATGACAGGCGCCGAAATAGGTGAAAACTGTAATATAGGCCAAAATGTAGTGGTTTCCCCGGAAGTAAAACTCGGAAAAAACGTTAAGGTCCAGAATAATGTCTCAATATATACGGGAGTGATATGCGACGATGATGTCTTCCTTGGGCCTTCAATGGTATTTACTAATATTACCAATCCCCGCAGCCGGATAATACGAAAGGACAGTTATGAGACTACAATAGTGGAAAAAGGGGCATCAATAGGAGCAAATGCAACCATTGTATGCGGTAATATTATCGGAAGATATGCTTTTGTGGGAGCGGGAGCAGTCGTGACAAAAGATGTCAGACCCTATGCCCTGGTGGTAGGCAATCCTGCCCGTCAGACAGGATGGATGAGCGAATATGGATATAAACTTAAGTTTGATGCAAAAGGATATGCTGTCTGCCCTGAAAGCAAAGAAAGATACCATCTTGAAAATGATATAGTTACAAAAATATCAAAACAGGAATATTAATAATCTGAAGAATATTATGAATCCGGATCCAAAAAATTTCGGTCTGATCGGCGTAGCAGGTTATATTGCCGTAAGGCATCTTAAAGCCATCAAAGAGACCGGGAATAACCTTCTCGCATCACTCGACCCTTTTGACAGTGTGGGACTTATTGACAGCTATTTTCCCCAGAGTGATTTTTTTGTTGAATTTGAACGTTTCGACAGGCATTTTGACAAACTGAAAAGATCGGGTACCCGAATCGATTATGTAAGTATCTGTTCACCAAACTATCTTCACGATTCACATATCAGGTTTGCTCTGCGTCACGGAGCGGATGCAATTTGCGAAAAACCGATTGTTTTGAATCCCTGGAATGTGGATGCTCTTCAGGTAATCGAGAATGAGACCGGACACAGGATAAATACAGTCCTGCAACTACGCCTGCATCCGAAAATTGAGGAATTAAGGAATAAGATACTCAATGGCCCGAAAGATAAAGTATATGATGTCGATCTTACCTATATTACCAGCCGGGGGAACTGGTATTACATATCCTGGAAAGGTGATATCCAGAAATCAGGAGGTGTTGCCACAAATATCGGGATCCATTTTTTTGACATGCTGGGATGGATATTCGGGGAAGTAAAAAACAATGTTGTCAACATATCGGAATATAACAAAGCCGGTGGTTATCTCGAACTCAAAAACGCGAGGGTCAGATGGTTCCTGAGCCTTGATTACAATGATATACCAACGGAATTCAGGTCAAAAGGTCTGCGGACATTCAGATCGGTCACCGTTGAAGGCGAAGAAGTAGAATTCAGTGAGGGTTTTACCGACCTTCATACCGCAACATACCGGGAGATCATCGAAGGGCGCGGATTCGGACTGGAAGAGGTAAGACAATCAGTAATAACTGCTTATACTATCAGAAATGCAAGGCCCATAGGGCTCCAGGGAAATTATCACCCTATCCTTAAAACCATCTGAACCAACAGGAAACTGACCTTATTATATAATATGTCAAAATGAAAACAAGGGTTATTGTAACAGGGGGAACAGGCTATATAGGATCACACACTGCAGTGGAACTTATACAGGAAGGTTTTGAGGTAATCCTTATTGATAACCTTTATAATTCTGAGGCAGAAGTTGCTACCAGAATAGGACAGATTACCGGAATAACTCCGGAACTGGAAATATTTGATCTGTGCGACAGGGAAAAACTTGACGGGTGCCTGAGAAAGAACAGGAATATTGCAGCAATTATTCACTTCGCCGCCTATAAAGCCGTTGGTGAATCAGTCAATAAGCCCCTTGAATATTACAGGAATAATCTGGTTTCCCTGATCAACCTTCTTGAATCAATGAGATCGTACACTATTCCGTGCATGGTGTTTTCTTCATCCTGCACAGTTTACGGTCAACCTGCAATATTACCGGTAACTGAGGATGCACCTGTTCAGCCTGCCGTTTCACCCTACGGCAATACAAAACAGATTGGGGAGGAAATAATCAGGGATACGGTCGCGGCAACCGAAAAAATAAGTGCAATATCATTGCGATATTTCAATCCCGTCGGAGCTCATCCTTCTGCGCTTATAGGAGAACTTCCAAGAGGTGTCCCCGAAAATCTGATCCCGTTCATAACCCAGACCGCATACGGCTTAAGAGATGAACTGAAAGTTTTCGGAAACGATTATAATACCCCCGACGGATCGTGCATAAGGGATTATCTACATGTGGTTGACCTTGCAAAAGCTCATGTAATTGCTGTAAGGAGACTGATTGAACTTAAAAACAAAAGCAGGTATGAGGTGTTTAACCTTGGTACCGGAAAAGGTGTATCGGTACTTGAAGCAATAAGCGCTTTCGAAAAGGCAACAGGTATTACGCTGAAATACACGTTAACAGGAAGAAGACCGGGAGATATCGAAAAGATCTGGGCCGATCCTTCACTGGCAAACAGTGAACTGGGCTGGAAAACCCTCAGCACACTCGATGAGTGCATGAGAACAGCATGGGAATGGGAAAAGAATATAAGAAAGAATAAAAACACATTATGAATATCGGAAAAACAATTCTTATTACCGGCGGAGCAGGTTTCATTGGCTCCCATGTCGTCAGAAGATTTGTCACTTTTCATCCCGATTGCCTGATTGTTAATGCCGATAAGCTTACGTATGCAGGCAATCTTGAAAACCTGAAAGACATAGAAGCAAAAGAGAATTATGTCTTTGCCAGGATCGATATTGTCAGCAAACAGGCCGTATTTGAATTGTTCCGTAATTATCTCTTTGACGGGATAATTCATCTGGCTGCCGAATCACATGTCGACAGATCAATAACCAGCCCCGACGAGTTTGTTCAGACAAATATTGTGGGAACCGTGAATCTTTTAAATGCGGCTCTAAACAGCTGGCAGGGTGAATTCAGGAATAAACTTTTCTACCATATCTCCACCGATGAGGTTTTCGGATCGCTGGGAAATGAAGGAATGTTTACCGAGAAGACTCCCTACGATCCTAAAAGTCCATATTCAGCATCAAAAGCAGGTTCCGACCACATGGTAAGAGCTTATAACCATACTTTCGGGATACCTGTGATAATATCGAACTGTTCAAATAATTATGGACCAAATCAGTTCCCGGAGAAGCTTATACCTTTGGCAATCAATAATATAAAAAATAACAAGCCGGTCCCGGTCTACGGAAAGGGTGAAAATATCCGCGACTGGCTCTATGTTGAAGATCATGCATCGGCAATAGATCTTATTTTCCACCATGGAAAGGCCGGAGAAACTTATAATATTGGAGGGAACAATGAGTGGAAGAATATTGATCTTATCAAACTCCTGTGCAGGATAATGGATAGAAAGCTCGGAAGACCGGAAGGTACATCAGAAAAACTTATAACATACGTAAAGGACCGTCCCGGACACGATCTCAGATATGCCATCGACTCATCAAAACTACAAAGGGAACTGGAATGGAAACCTGTACCCGATTTTGAAGCGGGTCTGGAGAAAACAGTGGACTGGTACCTTTCAAACTCTACATGGCTGGAAAATGTTATTTCCGGCGATTATGAGAAATATTACGATTCTATGTATTCCGGAAGATAAAAACTCATTCCCTGATCTTGCTGATCCTTTCTATCAGTTCGTCTCCCAGAGCTGACTTTTGTATAATATGCTCCTGAATGGCGTAGACAACGCCGTTCGATTCAAAGTCTCCCCGCACCTGTTCGAAGTCGAGTTTTTTGATCTCTTCTCCGCCATCAATCCCGAAACCTGTCCTTGATGACAGGTTAAACTCTTTTCTGGCATCCTCATAAAGCATCTTATCAAGATCTATAACACTCTTCTTCCATTTGTCAACCATGTTTATCACATCACCGGAAGTGAATCTGCTCACAGGTTTGCCTGCCTCTTTTTCGAGGCGTTCACATGCCCATGCCCATTCCCAGTCGTAATAAGATTTGTGCATATAAATGAACTCCTTTTCAATGGCTGCAAGTGAATTTATTTTTCCCGATTCTATATCATCGAGCAGTTTGTCAACAATCTTCTGGGGAGCTATAAGCCCTGCCAGATCGACCCATTCCCCATCTCCCTCCGATTTCTCAGGCATCAGCCGTTTTTGCAGATCCGCGTTTGTTTTGAACTCCAGATTCTCAAGCCTTTTGATCAGTGAGTTGCCAAGAAACTTGTTGATGCCTGTCTGATACATCTGAATCCCTCTTTCAAGGGACTCACCCTTGATCAGCATATTATTATATGTATAAGAAGAAGAAACTGCTCCGGCGACAGATCTGATCTTAACCAGAAGATCTCTTCCCTCAAACATTTTTCTGATGGTATAGGGGCTCAGAAGATTGAAATTAACCTGATCGATTTTGACAGGATCTTTTCTTAAGTCGCGTTTAGGCCATTTCTGGGCATCTCTTATTGTTCCGACACTTCTCAGGTTTACACCGGGAACAAGAATACTCTCATCATTGCTTTCAATAAGATAGGAAAATGGAAGTGAGGATGTATCCATATTTTTATAGTGTCTTCCCATAACAAGGGTGAAAGGACCTATCCTTGCCGGCCATAATACATATGAATCGCTGGTGGTTTTTGAGCCTCTCTCCATTATCCCCTGGTGTATTGGTCCCAGTTTATACATGTGATTGCTCTGGTTAGAACCGCTTCCGGCATTCATAAAGGAAAATATCCCGGCAATAAGCAGTGTCGATTTGTGATGGGTAACAGTATAGGGACCAGCAAAAATTGAACAGGCTTCACCGTGAAATCCTGCACAATTGGCGAAAAACAGTGAATTTTCAGCGGAATAATGCTTGCCCAGAACGCAACCCTGACCTATAAAACATTTATCGATAAGAGTTGAATCTGTTACTATCGATCCGGAACAAACTATAAAATGATCCATTATTACTCCCTGGCCGATAAAAACAGGATCATCCTTGCAACTTATTACAGAACCTTCATTCAGTCTTATGACACCGTCAATGCGGCAGTAAGGACCGAATCTGATATTCCGGATATCGCGGCAGTTAATGATTTTTGTATTGCGGCTGATTGTACCGGTATCGGAACTCACTGATCTCGTATAATCATCAACCATTTCTTCAATTTTCTGAACAGCTTTGAAACGGTGCCTGTAAAGTGCAATGATATAAGCCTCATGAGCTGAAAGTCTGTCCCATATCTTCACCGACCTGGATCCGGTCTCATTAAGTACTGCAACTTCCGTTCCGTTACCAAATGCCGATTTCCCCTGAGTGTGTATTTTGCCGCAGTTCTTAATAACAACTTCGTCTTCAATATTATAATTGGCAATATAGTCTCCAATATTACCGATAAGCACATTTGAACCTATGTTACAATTGTGCAGGTGGGCATTTGAAATACCACTCCTCGTAGTCACACCGGAGTCATCGGTATAAATCTTAGTGTATTCCCCAAGCTTTATATCACCTGAGAACGTAACATTTGTACAATGAACCGGATCAAACTTCCCTGAGACTTTCACTCTCTCCCATTCGTCACTCCGGCAACCATTAGCTTTCAAAGTGATGATTTCAGAATCTGACAGATTACGATAATTTGCTGAAGGGTTCATGGCATCGTGTATTGAAATTCCTATTCGACAGTAACCGATTTTGCAAGGTTACGTGGCTGGTCAACATTACAGCCTCTGAGAACAGCAATATGATATGAGAGAAGCTGTAACGGGATAACAGCAAGCAGTGCGGCAAATGGTGCAAGAGTTTCAGGGACTTCCAGCACATGATCCGCAATTCTTTTTATTATTTCATCTCCTTCGGTTACAATGGCTATCACTTTCCCTTTTCTTGCCTTGATTTCCTGAATATTATTTATAATCTTTTCATAAGTATCATCCTTTGTGGCCACAACCACTACCGGCATATTATCGTCAATGAGGGCAATAGGGCCATGTTTCATTTCAGCAGCCGGATATCCTTCGGCATGGATATAGGAGATCTCTTTCAGTTTAAGGGCACCTTCCAGTGCAACAGGGAAGAGGTATCCCCTTCCAAGGTAGAGAGCATTGCGTGTATCTCTGATCAATTTTCCTATTTCAAGGGCCTGCTCATTTACCTTAAGAGCTTTTTCTATCTTCGACGGAACAGATACAAGTTCGGTAATAAGTTCTCTGTAGAATGAATCGGAGATGACACCTTTCAGATGACCGATCTCGAATGCCATCATTGCCAGAACGGTTACCTGTGTTGTAAATGCTTTGGTGGACGCAACTCCTATCTCAGGCCCGGCATGAGTATATACGCCTGCATCTGTTTCACGGGGAATACTGCTTCCGACAACATTGCATATTCCGATTACCATAGCCTCTTTTGATTTTGCCATCCTGATAGCTGCAAGTGTATCGGCTGTTTCTCCGCTCTGGCTTATGGCAATAACTATATCGCCTTTCCTGATTATCGGGTTCCTGTAACGAAATTCCGAAGCATACTCCACCTCAACCGGGATCCGGGTATATTCTTCAAAAAGATATTCTCCTATAAGACCGGCATGCCATGATGTCCCACAGGCTGCTATTACAATTCTTTCAGCATGCGACATGGTATCAAGAACGTTGTGAAGTCCTCCCAGCATAACACCGGAATGATCAGGAAGGACCCTGCCCCTGAATGTATCGTGTATGGCACGGGGTTGTTCGAATATCTCCTTAAGCATAAAATGAGGGAATCCTTCCTTATCGATCTCCCCAATCTTAAGGTCAATCTCCCTGACAACCGGTTGTATCTTTGTAATTCTGATTGTTTTGAGGGACAATTCGTCCTTCTTGATTATTGCAAGGTCATCATCATTCATATAGATAACCCTTTGTGTATATTCAACAATCGGAGTTGCATCGGAAGCAATGAAATTTTCACCATCACCCACACCAATCACAAGAGGACTCCCTTTCTTGGCAGCAAACAGCTTATCGGGCTCCTTTGTACAGATAATTACCAGCCCATAAGCACCTTCCACCCTGTTGAGAGCAAGTGTCACAGCCTGTTCTGCGGTAAGATCTCCTTCTATGTAGAGATGTTCCATCAGGTTCGCCAGAACTTCAGTATCAGTCTGGCTCGTGAAATCAATTCCCCTGCCCTGCAGATGCTTCTTTAACAAGGCATAGTTTTCTATTATTCCGTTATGGACAACAATAAAATTGCCTTTGAATGATACCTGCGGATGTGCATTAAGCTCATTGGGTTCACCATGAGTGGCCCATCTGGTATGACCCATACCAATGGTCCCGTTAAAATCGGACTCTTTTACCATTTCTTCAAGGTCGGTTACCCTCCCTTTACATTTGAAGATCCTGGTATCACCATTCACAATAGCCATACCGGCAGAATCATATCCCCGGTATTCAAGGCGCTTCAGACCATTAAGGATTATGTTCCTGGCAGGTTTGGAACCGATGTAACCAACAATCCCACACATAAAATATAAATTATCACTGACTTTCGGGGACGAATTTAGTAATTTTTGCCGGAATTCCTAAAATCGTGTATAAGTTAATTCAAATTTTACAGGTGTATGGCTCCCGTTTGCCTTTAAAATAACATTGTTTGAAGAGGAAGGTAAAAGAAATAATTCGAAGTTTGTGGTCAGTGTATCCGATTTATTATCAATATACCTTTGCAACCAGGTTGCAATATTAATATTGTAGATATTCTTTGTAGTATCAGGCGTGCCATCAAAAAATGATGAGCTGACTGAATAATCCGGTACGATGTATTTCCTGCCTGAAGTTGTAATATATCGCAGATATATCTGGGATGGCAAAGTTGATGGCTTGTAGATGTCATCATCATAATGGACCGGAATGGTGATCCTGGCTTTGTTTATCGACACATTTTTCATCGTCGGATCTTTTTTAATATCACTTAATCCCGGTATCATAATTCTTGTGTGCAGTCCGTTCATCTTCTGCACATAAGTAAGAGTATCTGCATACCCGTCATTTATATGTTTGATCTTTTTATCGGGTTGAGCTGTACTATAGTCGTGTTTAAAAATATTGAAAGCGGCATTACGGCTGAAAGCATCAAGAATAAGATAATATTGTTTCGGAGAGTTGTTGATATCACGCATGAAAAAAACAAAGTAGTTCATATATGTTTCATAAACTCCGGGGGGATCAATACTCAAAGATGCAAAAACCGGTTCTACGGGTGAAGTGATCTCAAATAGCAAACCCCTGAAATATGACCTGAAATCAGGCTTTGTGGAGTGATGAAAGAGCATGGAAGTATCCCGTGTTATATAATCTCCGAAAGCAAGCGGTATATCAATTTCAATATTGTTTATGGTATCTGCCTTAAGGTTCGGCAGAAGAATATCAGCCACTTTGAAATCCGTAAGCGGGACATACTGGTTCGAATAATAAGTGGAATCCGTATAGATCTGTTTTGCTATTTCCCGGAATGTAAGATACTGAGGTTTGTCAACCGCACCGGTTACATTCATCAGTTCGAGATATAGTTTTATAGAATCGATAACATAATATTTATCATCCCATTCCGAACCAAGCCGGATCTGTGAGACAAATTCTGCGGTTATGGTCCCGAAATAAGGATCATAAATCTGACCGAGATATGAAATTGACGGATTACTTGAGGGAATTGAATCACTGAACATGGTAAAAGACCTGACAGTCACGGTATCCGTAGATTCAATGTTAACAAAATCGGATCCGGGTAATATTTTCCTGCCGATCTTTGCAGGATCTTCCTCACACGATCCCATTATGATAATTATCCCTGTAAAAAAGGTTGATAAAAAGGTTTTCGTAATTTTTGAATTAAATAATCTCCGGCAGGAAGAGTAACTATGATAGAATTTCGTCATAAAAATCATTATAGGCATCTATATATTGTGATTCATCCCTGAATGGAAGAATTGGTTTCTTTATTGTATTAAGATAATCTTGTAATTCCTTGTTTATATTTTCACTCCCGATAATGATCCCGTCAGAATATTTTATGGCCAGTTTCGAGACATTAATAAAGTCAGGATTTTTGACCAGTTTAAGATTTTCTCCGTCAATTCCGTCATAACGCAATTTATCGGCGAATGATGATCTAAACGGAGTTTTAAAATCATTATTGTAGATTGAATAGATTATTTTATAATTATGGAACAGGGGATCATCGGCATAAATACTACGAAGGTAAACCGGTACAAGGGCTGACATCCAGCCGTGACAATGTACAATATCCGGTGCCCAGCGCAGTTTTTTTACCGTTTCAATCACACCGCGGGCAAAAAAGAGAGCTCTTTCATCATTATCCTCAAATTCACGCCCCGAGGCATCAGTAACCAGATATTTTCTCTGGAAATAATCGTCATTGTCGATGAAATAAACCTGCATCCTTGCACTCTGTATTGAAGCTACCTTGATAATCAGCGGATGATCCGTATCATCAATGATAAGGTTCATTCCCGATAACCTGATAACCTCGTGGAGCTGGTTCCTGCGCTCATTGATACATCCGTACCGTGGCATGAATGTCCTGATCTCCTTACCCCTTTCCTGTATGCCCTGGGGCAGGTATCTTCCGATCTTTGATAACCTGTTTTCAGCTAGGTATGGAGTGATCTCCTGCGAAATAAATAAAACCTTCCTGCTTTCCATTCTCCTGCCTCAAAATTCCAATGGGTAACAAGTTGCAAAGATAATAATAAAAATTGAGATAATGATAATAAGGTGATTACATGAATTATGCATATTTTTCTGTCAATTCTTAATTATTTTACAACTAGCTTTGCGGAATATCAGGGAAAAATGAAAGTAACAAAAACCGTAAGAGAGATAAGGAATCTGTTAAAAGCCGACCGTTCCGGGCTTCTGGGATTTGTCCCCACTATGGGGGCGCTCCATCAGGGTCATGTTTCGCTTGTCATTAACGCCGTGAAAAAATGCCCTCTGGTAGTTGTCAGCATTTACGTAAATCCCTCACAGTTTAACGATACCGAAGATCTCAAAAAATATCCCAGGACAAATGATTCAGATCTGGCTCTTCTGGACAAAACACTCAGAGAAAAGGATATTGTCTTCATTCCGGATGACAACGAGATATACCCGGTACCTGATAACAGGGAATTTGATTTCGGGAATGCGGGAAGAGTCATGGAGGCTCTTTACCGTCCCGGACATTTTAACGGCGTCGGCCGGGTTGTTACCCGGCTTTTTGATATCGTACAACCCGATATGGCTTTCTTCGGTATGAAAGACTTCCAGCAGGTTGCCATTGTCAAAGAACTTGTAAAACAGAATAATTACAGGATCAGAATTGTCGGGAATCCCATAATCCGTGAACCTGACGGTCTTGCCATGAGCAGCAGGAATATTATGCTGGAACCTGAAATGAGAAAAAAAGCCCCGGAAATCTACAGTACAATCTCAAAAGCTGCCGGAATGTTGCCACATCATGATATCCCTGAAATACGGAAATTT
>DNOQ01000475.1 GCA_003501665.1 Bacteroidales bacterium
ATGACTACTTCGCTGCCCGGAATTGTCAGGGGGAGAGGATATGATTCTGCAACTTTCGATTATGTATATGTGGAAGCTATAAAACAAAAATTGCTTGGAAACAGCGGTGATGCATTGAAATATTTCGAACAATGTATACGGATAAATCCATCAAGTGATGCAGTATACTATCAAATGGCACAGATTCTGCTTTCAGCAGGAGATTTAAAGAATGGTAAAGCCTATTTAAAAAAGGCTGTTGAAATGGATCCCGCAAATATTTGGTACATTAAAATGGTGGCCGGCGCTTTCTACCAGGAAAGAAATATTGACAGTGCTATTTTTTGGTATGAACAGGCTGTAAAGAGATATCCGGACAGAGAAGAATTAATGTACACTCTTGGAAATTTATATTCAGAGAATAAAAAATATAGGAAAGCCGGCGAGCTGTTCAGTTTGCTGGATAACAAATATGGTATAAATGAGAGATCAACGCCGGCTAATATAAGAAATATGATCAATGCCTCGGATTATGATGAGGCTATGATACTTATAACTAAAATGCTTGAAGAGTTCCCTGATGAGATTCTGTATAATGGATTTTTGGCAGAAATTTACAGGAAAAAAGGAGAGAATATTAAAGCAATTGAAGTATATACGAAGCTGATGGATAGAAATCCTGAAAATCCTGATACACAATTGGCGTTATGTGATTTTCTGATTGCACAGGAAAATTACGATGAATTACTGCAGCTTATTAATACTGTGACTCTTAATGAAAATATTTCAAGAGAGAGCAAAATAGAATTATTTGCAGAAATTATCGAAAATAAAAAACTTGTTGACGAGAAAGGGCATGAAATATCTGTCGCTATTATGGTTCTAGAAGCAACATATCCAAACGATGGTATTATTGTTCTGCTGCGGCCGGAATTATATGGGAAAATGGGAGAATTAAAAGATGCAGTGAAAAGACTGGAGGAAATTACTGGTAAGATGACGGATAATTATTTCGCGTGGGAGAAGCTGCTGCTGCTTTACCTTCAAACGGGTGATTATAAGAATCTTGAGAAAAAGGGTGAAGAAGGTGCCCTGCGATTTAACAGGTCGTTTCTGGCAAAAATGTTATATGCAGCCGGTGCTGCAGAAAATAAGAATTTTGACGTTGCACTCGAAGAAGTAAGAAAGGCAGAAATACTTGCAGGGGATAATGAAGATATGCTTTTACAGGTTATATCAACACGCGCTGATATATATTACAGAATGAAGGACTTTGAAAAGGCCTTCGGTATTTTCCAGGATGCGATAAACAATTATAAAAGCGACCTGACAATACTGAACAACTATGCTTATTATCTGGCTGAACAGAATATGAAACTCAGGGAAGCGGAAAAGATGGCGAAAAGAGTTATAGATGAAGAGAGTGACAATTACACGTTCCTCGATACTTATGCCTGGGTTCTGTACAAGAGGGGAAAACTGCGGGAGGCGGAAAAAATTATGCAGAAAATATTGGAAAATAGTGAAAAGAGAGATGCAGAATTTTATGAGCATATGGGTTATATTAAAAAGAAAAGAAAGAAATGTGATGAAGCAATAGAAAACTGGAATATTGCTTTTGAGATCGATAATAAAAAAGTCGAACTGTTAAAGGAGATTGAAAAATGTCGTGGAATAAAATAGTAATACTTTTGATTTTAATGTTATCAGGCTGTACTGCTATGAAGAAAAGCAGTATGAGGAAACCTGAAGTCCCTGCTGTAAGTCATATGACGCTGAGGGAAAGAATCCTTGCGATGAACATGACAATGCATGATTTTAATATTCCGAGAGCAGATGTTGAAATAATAAGCAATGGTAATAATCAGAAGTTGATTGCCACTTTGAAATACAGAAGATCAGGCGATTATCTTATTTCCGTAAAAAGTCGGGCAGGTATCGAAGCTGCCAGGATATATATAACAAAAGATACAATAATGGTTAATGACCGGATGTATAGGAAGTTATATGTTGGATCAAGTGAATATCTTTTGGACAAGTATGGAATTGCAACTGATTTATTGCCTCTTNNACAGGAGTTTCGGAGATACAGGGATACCGGGATAATAGAGAATTATGGTATTTCCTGGATTGCATCAGAGGAAAAGTATCGGGTATTACAATCAGCGAAAAAACGGGTCCTGCTGGAATTAATATAAAATTCAGTGATTTTAAAAAATATGATCATTTAATGTATCCGGGTAAAATTGTTATTGAAGACACAATGGAGAAGACCAGGATCATATTGGGAATAGGTTCTGTAGAATATGATAGTAACGATAGGCTGGAATTCATACCAGGAAGAAATTACGATAAAATAATTCTGAAATGAGAAGACAATTCATTGCAGGAATTCTTTTAATTACGATTGTTGCAGGGATAAAAGCTCAAACTAAAGCAGAACTGGAAGAGCAGAGAAAACGAGCTCTGGAAGAGATTTCATATGTCGATAAAATGCTGAAAACTACGGCAAAAGAGAAGAATGAAAGCCTCCAGGCAATAAGAATTATAGGAAACAAAGTCAATCTGAGAGAGTCAGTTATAAGAGGGATGAATGAAGAAATGCAGTTACTTAATGAGAGAATAGAAATAAACAGACTGGCTCTGGAGATGATGGAGGAAGATATAGAAATACTTAAGAAAGATTATGGAAAGTCTGTAGTAAATTCTTATAAATATAAGAAAGTCAATCCGGATATCGTGTATATTCTTTCAGCACGGGATTTTAATCAGGGATATAAAAGGATTAAATATCTTCAACAAATCACAAAATTCAGAAGAATTGAGGCTGAGACAATAAGAGAACTTAAACAGCAGGTTCAGATAACCAAAACAAGACTGGAAAATGATCTATTAGGAATATCAGAACTGCGGAAGAGAGAGATACAGCAGAAGGATTTACTTAAAAGTGAACAGAACAATAAGGAAAGAATGGTAAAATCTTTGGGAACCAGAGAGAAGCAACTGAAAAGAGAACTGGACGATAAGCGAAGAATCGCAAGACGGATTGAAGCAGAAATTGAAAAGGTTATTGAAGAAGAGAGAAGAAATGCAAATAAATCGGAACTTACGCCAGAACAACGGCTTATAGGGGAAAATTTCCAGGATAATAAAGGCAGGCTTCCATGGCCGGTTGAAAAGGGGATTGTGACAGCTCACTTCGGGATACAGCAACATCCCGTATTGAAATATGTAACAGAAGAAAATAAGGGTATTGAAATAACAAGCAGCGGGAAAGTTACTGCAAGAAGCGTATTTAAAGGCGAGGTTTCAGCAATATCAGCAATAGCAGGCGCAAATATAACGGTAATTATAAGACATGGTAATTACCTTTCTGTTTACAGTAATCTCATAAATGTCAAAGTAAGAAAGGGAGAAAAGGTTGAAATAAAGCAGGAGGTAGGAGACGTTTATTCAGATCCGAGAGCTGATAACAATTGTATATTAAAATTCATGATTTTTGAGCAAAAAAACGCACTTGACCCGGAACAATGGATAACTAAAATCTGAAACCGGAAGAAACCGGATGACTCTGAAATAATAAGAATCGTTAAACATGTAACTCTTATAATTGTTAATAAAAAGGTTAATAATAAAATTATTTATGCATGCAACATATTTTGTGTAATTTAGTATAAAGAATATTAAATTCAGGATATGCAGAAAACAATAAGGATTGAATCAGCCATTGAAAATTTGAGGGTAGTTGAAAATGCGATTGATACACTTACAAATGATGCAGGGATAAGCCAGGATTGTTACGGAAAGATTCTTATTGGAACACTTGAGGCAGTGAATAATGCAATTGTGCATGGTAATAAATCAGATGTTAAAAAGGTTGTTCAGGTCGAATTTAATCTGGTGAGCCAAAATCTTATGATAACTGTAACAGATGAAGGTTCGGGATTCAAACCGGAAGAAATACCTGACCCTACGCTGCCTGAAAATATTGAAGCACTGGCAGGGAGAGGTGTGTTTTTAATGTCGAAGCTTGCTGACGATATTAAATTCAATAATACTGGAAACAGTGTAACTATGATTTTTAAAATTTCGGGAGGTTGAAAATTAATTTTTTTTACGATGAAGTAAAATATCGGAGCAGGAACACCGGAGAAATAAAGTTATTGATCATTAAGGTCATCAGGAATGAAAATAAAATTCCGGGTGACCTTAATTTTATTTTTACATCTGATAATAAAATAAGGGAAATGAACAGGGAATTCCTGAATCATGATAAATTTACAGATGTTATTGCGTTTGATTATGGTATTGGTAATATTATAAACGGAGAGATCTATATTAGTGTCGATACGGTAAAAATTAACGCGGGTAACTATAAAGTTAGTTTTAAATCGGAAATTGTACGTGTGATTGTGCATGGCACACTGCATTTATGCGGATACAGGGATAAGAAAAGTAATGAAAGAGTTGTGATGAAGAGGATGGAAGAATTATGGTTAATGAAGTTTTTCGGAAAATAAGTAATGGAATTTTATTATGATATTATTGTAGTAGGTGGTGGTCATGCAGGGTGTGAAGCTGCAGGTGCTGCTGCAAAAATGGGAGCAAGAACTCTGCTGGTAACAATGGATATGACAAAAATCGCTCAGATGTCTTGTAATCCCGCAATGGGAGGTATCGCAAAAGGTCAAATAGTAAGAGAGATAGATGCAATGGGAGGATTGAGCGGTATTGTTACCGACAGAAGTATGATTCAGTTCAGGATGCTTAACAAATCGAAGGGACCGGCGATGTGGAGCCCGAGAGCACAATGTGACAGACTTAAATTTTCTACGGAATGGAGAAGGGCGCTTGAGGGATCAGATAACCTTTTTATATGGCAGGAGCAGGCAGTTAGAATAATACTTGAAAATGGAAAAGCAAGCGGTGTGGAAACGATTTTTGGTACAAAATTTAAATCCGGCGCGGTAATCCTTACAAATGGNNCAAAAACTGGGATTTAAGGTTGAACGAATGAAGACCGGGACAAGTGCCAGGATAGACGGAAGGACAGTTGATTTTAGTGCAATGACGGAGCAAAAGGGTGATGATGAAGAGAGAACATTTTCATATTTATCGGATTATGAAATAATAAAAGATCAGAAGAGCTGCTATATTACACATACTAATCAGGCTGTGCATAATGAACTGAGAAAGGGACTCGGATTTAGTCCGCTTTTTACCGGAAAAATTAAAGGGAGAGGACCAAGATATTGTCCGAGCATAGAAGATAAAATAGTAACATTTAAGGATAAGGACTCACATCAGTTGTTTATTGAACCGGAAGGGGACACAATTGAATATTATGTAAATGGATTTGCAAGTAGTCTGCCTTTGGAATTTCAACTTAATGCACTGAGAAGGGTAAAGGGATTGGAAAAGGTAGAAGTATTCAGGCCGGGGTATGCAATTGAATATGATTTTTTCCAGCCTACTCAGTTAAAGCATACTCTGGAAACAAAAAAAATTGAAAACCTATATTTTGCCGGACAGATTAACGGAACGACCGGATATGAAGAAGCTGCTGCCCAGGGTTTAATGGCCGGAATTAATTCCGTATTAAAATTAAGGGGAAAGGAAGAGATGGTCCTCGGTCGGGAAGAATCTTATATTGGAGTATTAATAGATGATCTGGTAACGAAGGGAGTTGATGAGCCATACAGAATGTTCACATCAAGGGCGGAATACAGAATACTGTTAAGGCAGGATAATGCTGACGAAAGACTGACGGAAAAAGGATATGAAATAGGTCTGGCAGGGGAAAAAAGAATGATAAGGTTAAGAGAAAAAAGAAAGGACGTGGCTGAGATAGTAGATTTTCTTGAGAAGAAAAGTGTTACTCCGGATGAGATTAATATGTTTCTCGAGAAGAATGGAAGCGCTAAAATTTATCAGAAAGTTAAAGCTATCAATATCGCATTACGGCCACAGATTAAAATTGAAGAATTACTATGTGCAATTGAAGGAGCGGAGAAACTTGATGCATTCAGATCTGAAAGGAAGAGAGAAATCATGGAATATTCGGAAATTGTGATAAAATATAAGGGTTATATTCAAAGAGAAAGAATAGTTGCTGAAAAGATTAAGAGACTCGAAAATATTAAGATTCCGGAGGATATTAATTACAATGAGTTATTATCAATATCTACTGAAGGCCGTCAGAAACTTTCGGGGATCAGGCCGGTTACAATCGGGCAGGCAGGAAGAATTAGCGGGGTGTCACCTTCAGATGTAAATATATTATTAATGTATCTTGGGAGATAAAATGTTCCACGTGGAACATTTTTAATTTTAGAATTTAATTTTGTAAATAATCATTGTCTGGAATGCCTGGTGTTAATATTTTACAGATAGAATCAGTATGTTTTATAATCGGCAATGACACACAATGTATTTAGAACATTTTGATTGTTTTTTATAGCAGTGTCAATAATGAATATCAGGATAGCGAAGTTCTCGGCAGCACTCAATCTTTTAAACTTTAAGCACTGATTAAAAAAGTATATTAACAATGAAAATAGAAGGAAATATAGTAGATGTTCATTCACGAAAAATATTTGGTGGAGAGATTAATATAGAAGGAAGCAGGATTTCTGAAATAAGGTATAAAGAAAATTCGGGAGGAGGCTTTATAATGCCGGGATTAATTGATGCACACATACACATAGAGAGTTCAATGATTACTCCCGGTTCATTTGCCACAGCTGCTGTTTCACGTGGAACAACAGGAACTATTTCTGATCCGCATGAAATTGCAAATGTGCTTGGAATCGAAGGAGTAAATTTTATGATTGAAGATGGCAGAAAAACCCCTTTTAAGTTCTATTTCGGTGCTCCATCCTGCGTCCCGGCAACTGATTTTGAAACAGGTGGCGCCAGAATAGGAGAGGAAGAAATCAGGGATCTGCTCATGCGCGTTGAAATTAAATATCTTGCCGAAGTGATGAATTACCCGGGTGTAATTAACGGAGATAAAGATTTGCTGGGAAAAATTGAAATTGCCAGACAGCTAAACAAACCGGTCGATGGACATGCACCAGGTATAACCGGAAGCCCGTTAAGAAAATATATCGGAGCCGGTATCTCGACTGATCATGAATGCAATTCATTGGAAGAAGCTCTCGAAAAAATTTCTCTGGGAATGAAGATAATCATTCGGGAAGGAAGCGCCGGAAGAAATCTCGATGCCCTCAGGGATCTTTACAGAATCCACCCTGGTATGATAATGCTAAGCAGTGACGATATACATCCCGAAATGCTTAAAAACAGGCATCTTGATAAACTTATATCAAGACTTGTAAACGAAGGATACGATCTCTTTGACGTTATAAGAAGTGCAACGGTAAACCCTGCTTTACACTATGATCTTGATGCAGGATTACTGCGTCCGGGAGATAATGCCGACTTTATTGTTACTGATAGTATTGAAGAAATGAATGTACTGGAAACATGGATTAACGGGAAAAAAGTATATGACCGGGGGAAAGTACTCTTTGAATACAAACCCGGAAAGCCTGTAAATAAGTTTAACTGCTCACAAATACATAAAGACGAACTCCTGATCAGAAACAGAGCTCCTGAAATAAGAATCATCACTGCATTTGATGGAGATCTTTTCACAAAAGAGATAATCCATGAATCAGGAAATGAACATATTGTCAAGACTGATTCAACTCAGGATATATTGAAAATAGTTGTAAAAGACCGTTACATGGATGGAGCACCTGCTGTGGCATTCATCAGGGGATTCGGATTAAAGTCAGGTGCATTTGCAGGCTCTGTGGCGCACGACAGCCATAACATTATTGCTATAGGTGTGAAAGATGAGGATATAGTAAGTGTAATAAATGAAATTATCAGATTGAAAGGAGGGCTGGCGGTTACTGATGGAGAAAAAATCCATTCACTTCAGCTTAATGTGGCAGGTATTATGTCGGACCGCCCCTGCAATGAGGTTGCTGAAGATTATCTGAATCTCTCACAAATTGTTAAGGGTCTCGGGAGCACAATGTCTGCACCATTCATGACATTATCATTTATGGCTCTTCTTGTGATTCCCGAATTGAAACTCAGCGATAAAGGACTCTTCGATGGTAAAGCTTTCCGTTATGTTCCACTGTTCGTTGATGTATAAAAATATGCCCAATTTTTACTCTGTCAACTAATGCATACTGTCCTTGCAAGGGAGTACCGCCGTACGCCTTCGCTAAACCTATGGCGTATAAAAACGGAACGACGAAGCAATCCGTCTCTTCAATCACTATCTTTGTACCATGCCGCTAGATTCAAAAGAGATTATCAACCTGTTACCCGAAAAACCCGGGGTATACCAATTCATTGATAATTATGGTAATATCATTTATGCCGGAAAGGCTAAAAACCTTAAAAAAAGGGTAAGCTCCTATTTCTTGAAAAACCAGTCGGGAAAAACTGCAGTAATGATTAAAAAAGCAGCTTCCCTGAATCATATTGTTACAGATAGCGAGTCAGAGGCTTTGTTGCTTGAAAATAATATTATTAAACAATATCAGCCAAGATATAACATCTTATTAAAAGATGACAAGACTTTCCCGTGGATATGCATTAAAAAAGAACCTTTCCCCAGGGTTTTCAGCACACGTAATACAATAAAGGACGGATCATCCTATTTCGGGCCTTATACCTCCGCTCTCATGGTCAAAACCCTTCTGGAGCTTATAAGGAATCTTTACAAGATCAGAACCTGCTCGCTTAACCTTACAGATTCAAATATTTCGTCCGGAAAATTCAGAGTCTGCCTCGAATATCATATCGGTAACTGTAAAGCGCCATGTACCGGACTGCAGAATGAAGAAGATTATTCTGAAAACATTCAGCAGATAAAGGATATACTGAAAGGAAATATTTCAACCGTGATAGACCATCTTAAAAATGTAATGATGCATTATTCAAGGGAATTACGGTACGAAGAGGCACAGATTATAAAAAATAAAATTGAAATACTTTCAAAATTCAGAAGCCGCTCAACCGTAGTAAGTACCACGATAAAGAATGTTGATGTATTTGCAATGATCCAGGATACTGATATTGTCTGTATTAATTTTCTTAAAGTTGTTAACGGGGCCGTAATACAGGCATATACACTCGAAATGAAAAACCGTCTTGATGAAGATAAAGAATCTCTTCTGGGTTCCGCGATTACCGAGATCAGACAAAGACTTTCAAGCGATTCTCACGAAATTATCATCCCTTTCAGACCAGATATATTATTTGAAGGAATGAAATATACAGTGCCGGTCAGAGGTGATAAACTTAAATTGCTTCAGCTGGCTGAACGTAACGCACTCTATTACAAACTTGAACAGAAGAAGAAAAGAGAAGAACAACAACGTGGAGACAGGACCCGGAAAAATCTTGAAAAGCTGCGTAATGACTTACATATGAGTGAATTACCAACTCATATAGAGTGTTTTGATAATTCAAATATCATGGGTAAAAACCCGGTCGCGGCATGTGTGGTTTTCCGAAATGCAAAACCATGTAAAAAAGAATACAGACATTTTAATATTAAAACGGTTCAGGGCGCCGATGACTTTGGCTCAATGGAAGAGATTATTCTCAGAAGATATAAAAGACTGAAAGAAGAGAATGGCTCATTGCCTCAGCTGATAATTATTGACGGAGGAAAGGGACAATTGTCATCAGCCATGAAAAGTCTGAGAAACCTGGAGCTTCATGATAAGATTACCGTAATCGGAATCGCCAAGAAACTCGAGGAAATATATTTTCCGGGTGACACTGTCCCTGTATATCTGGATAAGAATTCAGTCAGCCTGAAAATCATTCAGCAACTGAGAAATGAAGCTCACCGGTTTGGAATTAATTTTCACCGTGATAAAAGATCGTCGGAAATGACCAGATCCAATCTTGATAATATTAAGGGTGTCGGAATTAAAACAAAGGAACTGCTGTTGAAAAAAGTCGGATCCGTGGAAAAGATCCGAAAATTATCAGAAACAGAACTCGAAAATATTATCGGCAGGCACAAAGCAGGAATTATAAGCCGATATTTAAAAAATCACTGCTGATTTAATATTGTACAACTACTTTATAAGATTAATATTAAGTAATTTATAATCAATCCTATATTATATATTTTTATCTAAGTTAACCGCACGAGAATCGGTTATTTGAATTTACATTGCCGGTGGGGAAGGTATTTTGATTCCAAAACCTTAATTAAACGTTGATAAAATTGAGAATGTCGTAAAACTCCTCTGAAAAATCTGTGGAACCATAATTACAAAAACTTTTAATGAATAAGGATTCGGCTGCTCTGACATTAATATCGTTGTCATCGATATAAAAGCACTCTTCAGGATTCAGTTTGTATTTATCGAGGAGGATCCTGTAAATTTCCGGATCGGGTTTTGAATGATTTACTTCGGCAGAAATTATGCCTCCGTCAAAATAGCTGAAAAAATCATACTTCTTTTTTATTTCTTCAAAAAAGTCGAGTGGGAAGTTAGAAAGATAATATAGCTTAAAACCCTTTTCTTTCAGCTCCGGAAGGAGTTTAATATTATCTGCAAGGGAAAATATGATTTTGGTCCTGAGATCGAACAGAGAGCAAATAAATCCCTTTTTCAGGGATGATTTTGATGCAATGAGGTCTATTGCTTCAGTGGTTGTAATATCTCCGTTATCAAGTTTAAACCATTCAGCGCTGCTGAACACATCTTTCATAATGAGGCTGACAGTATATGAGTCATAGCCTGATTTTTCAAAGTATTTATCCGGTTTCCAGCTTAAAAGAACATTTCCCAGGTCGAAAATGATATTTTTTATCATATCAGGGATTTTTCATACTTATCGGCTGGCCGGTGGCTTCAAGTACGTTCCACCAGAGTTCGTCTTCGATGTCGATCTTTTTACGCTGTCTCACAGCCATTGGTATAGGGATCAGAGTGAATTCATTGTTCCAGTATCCGACAACAAAATCGGTTTTACCTGCCACAGCTGCATGTACGGCATTTTGTGCAAGCAGGTTGCAGAATTTACTGTCATTTGCATTTGCCGGAGCGCTCCTGATTATGTAACTGGGATCGATATATTTGATTGAATAAGGAAACTTTTTTGAATCGAATTCTTCCTTGATTTTTTCTTTAAGATAGATGCCGATGTCTTTGTGTTTTATATTTCCGGAAGCGTCCCTTTGAAGTTCGCCCGGCTCAAAAAGATCCTGGCCGGCACCTTCGGCAACCACAACTACAGCGTGATGACGTTCTTCGAGACGTTTCCGAAGGATCTTCAGGAATCCGCGCGGACCATAAAGATCGAACGAGATCTCGGGTACAAGAACAAAATTGACTTCCTGTATTGCGAGCGCTGCACTGGCTGCGATAAATCCTGAATCACGTCCCATAAGCTTGACAATGGCAATTCCGTTATGAGCTCCATGAGCCTCATTATGTGCATTCCGGATGATGTCATTTGCTATCGAAAAGGCAGTCTCAAATCCGAAAGATTTCTGGATCAGATCAATATCATTGTCAATTGTTTTCGGTATACCGGCAACGGCTATTTTAAGCTTTCTCTTTTGTATCACTTCGTGAATTGCATGTGCTCCCCTCAGTGTACCGTCACCTCCGATACAAAAAAGAATATTTATATTCAGTATCTCGAGAGTATCAACCATCTCTTCAACATTCTGGTTACCACGCGATGTACCCAGAAATGTTCCACCCGATAAATGAATGTCACTTACCATTGGTGGAGTGAGTTCAACTACCGGATGATTATATTTTGAGATAAGGCCTTCATAACCGTACCTGATACCTAAAATTCTGCTTATACCATACCTGTAGTAAAGCTGATTGACAAGGCTCCGGATAACATTATTAAGACCCGGACAGAGACCCCCGCATGTTACAATGCCTACCTTTGTTTTTGCAGGCTCAAAGAAGATATTTTCCTTCGGTCCTGCTTTTTCAAATGAAACAGGTATTTCACCCGTCTCCCTGCACTTTTTGAAATACTCAACAGTAACATCATACAATATCCTTTCATCGTCTCTTACAAACTTGTAAACAGGACTCTCATCTCTCTGTCCCTGTTTGAGAGGTGTGATCACATTTCCGTTCCCAAGGGTGGTGATCATAAAATCCTCAATATTCATCTTCTGTCAGATTT